>SUVX01000149.1 GCA_015061725.1 Lentisphaerota bacterium | reverse complement strand
GCGGCATCCCGGCAATACCGTTCCAAGCCTGCGTTGTAATCGTCCAGATATACCTTTTCTCTGCTGTCATCAACTGCGGTTGTGGTCTCGTTTACAGCATCTTCCGCTTCCTGACAATATTTTTCCATATCCGCATTATAATCCTCAAAATCCATCTCTTTTTCTCCCAAACAACACGCCAAACATAACGCGGTAACTTTTTTTGAAAAATTTTTTCCTACCTCAAAAAACACTTTCTTATGCTAAAATCAGGCATCCGGGTCATCGTTATCAAACATAACCAAACATAACTTCCGACTATCCTGTGAATGTAAGGGGCAACGCTGATGATGCTTCTTTCCACAAAGTGTTCTTTGCTTAACGATATATAAGATATCACCGGCAAGCAGACATCTTGTGTCCACTCTTTTCATCAGCAAGAAAAAACTTCCAAAATAAGGAGAAAAAACATGGAAGCAACAGTCAACATCACCGCCGTCAGCAACGAAAACAAAGCCAATCAGAGTGCTCTCTATCACTATACCGCCGGATGGGAAAAAATCGCCGCCATTCTGATAAGCGGAGTTATCAGCAAGGATTTCAAACTGCATGATGAACTTTCTCCTGCTGTTTGGTTTTCCACCAATCCCCAGTGGGAAGGTTCTGCAATGAAAGTTTGCGGCGGAGTGGAACAGCATGCAGAAAAGCTCGATGCGTTCCGCATCAAAATCAAAAGCATCGTTCCTGTCAGCACATGGGGCGACTTTATCGGGGAAAACAAAAAACACAAAAAATACTGCAGTTATCTTGAAACGATCGGTCGCAAGCTTGGCGGTAATCCTGAAGAATGGTACTACTCTGATGACCATGTTTCCATTTATTCTGATTCAGTTGAGTCTATCGGCATCTATCAGAATGGGAAATGGCACGATATGAGCGTGGAAGATTTCTGGAAGACGTTTTCAGACAACATCAGAGAAGTTAAAATTGAGCCTGTCTCCCTGGCAATGATTGCAAAACTGCAGAAAGCAGGCTCTGTTCTTTCTCCCACGTTTGAAAAAACTCTCAAACATGTCGAAGAAACCGGCAAAGCGGAAAAAATCATTCCAATCGCTATCGGTAAAATGATCCACTGCATTCCTGCACACAAGTAAGGCGGTGTGAGCGATGATAAATATTGAGATTGCTCTCAATTATCTGCAGGCGGGATTAGCCGTCCTGCCTGCGGATAAAGTCCGTAAATGTCCCGTTTTATCCGAATGGAAACGTTATCAGGAGCAACTGCCTACTGAGCATGAAGTACACGTCTGGTTCAGCAATTATCACAATGCACTTTGCATCGTGTGCGGCAAGGTCTCCGGCAATCTGGAAGTTATCGACTTTGACAATCAGGGCGAACTTTTCCCGGCGTGGTCGGCAAAGATCCCGGCAGAACTCTTTTCCAAACTTGTCATAGAAAAAACTCCCTCCGGCGGATACCATGTGGCGTACCGCTGCAATGATGAGGTATGCGGCAATATCAAACTTGCTCAAGGAGAACGGGAAGGCAAACTTACAACCCTCATTGAAACCCGGGCAAACGGAGGACTGATCCTCTGCGCCCCCGGTGATGGATATGAACTTATTCAAGGAGATTACACACATTTGGCGGTGCTGACAACTGCAGAACGGGAAATTCTGCTTCAGGCAGCATGGAGTTTCGATGAAAAGCCGATGACGGGAAGTACCGCAGAGTCAACGCATATGAATAGAACAACTGAAGAAGATTTTGCAGACTGTTCCAGCGGCAGTTTTGCCCTGCGCCCCGGCGATGACTACGATGCCCGTGGCGATGTCCGGGAAATTCTCATCAAGCACGGTTGGACTTCATTGGGTTTCCGTGGTGACCGGGAAGACTGGAAACGCCCCGGCAAAGAAGGCAACGGCATATCGGCAACTTTGCAGAATGGGTACTTCTATGTCTTTTCCACCAACGCCGCACCATTTGAAGCCAATCAGGGCTACGCTCCCCACCGGGTCTATGCTCTGTTGGAACATAACGGCGATTTTACGGCGGCGGCAAATGCCCTGATTGAACAAGGGTACGGTCAATCCAATCCCATTCTGGAAAATATCGATGAGATCGTGGCAAACCTGACCCATAAAAAAGAGAAGAAGAATGTGTTTACCGCAGCAGATCTTCTAAAATTCGACTGATACTGTTAATAAAGTCGTTTCTATTAATAATGAAAACACCGTCTATTTCTTCTTCATGCAATTTATCACGTAATTTGATGGAAGTGTTACCGCTGTAATAAATCATATCGGTGTACACACTGTATCTTAATTTTTTTGCAATTGAAGCTCCTTCAATCCCTTTCCCTAAGTCATGATCAAAAATTATCAAATCATACGGATTATATTGTCTTAAATCTTGCTCTAAATTTTCTAAATCTGCTTGAGATATTTTATCTTTTATCTCATATTTAAATTTAAAACCGTTGTTTGCAAGGATTCTTTCAATTCCTTCTAAATAATTTTTTATTTCATTAGGCTGGTCTTCAAACCACAATATATTATAATAGAGTTTCATTGAACGATCCTTATAATAAAGCGGGCTCCATGAGTAGGCTGTGAATCAGCAACGTTGATATCAGCTCCTATTTTATCTAATATCTTTTTACAAAAAAACAATCCAATACCAGAGCCATTTGTTCTTGTAAAACCTCTTTCAAAAATTCGTTGATAATCTTCTGTTATTCCACTGCCGTTATCAGTTATTTCAAGCAGAACTCCTTTTGAGCCAGACATTCCAGTGATGTTGATGGAAAACTTTGTTGCTCTCGCCTTTTTGGAATTGCTTATGAGATTATCTATTACCATTCCTATTTCCATCGGATTGAATTCTATTATAAGTTTTGAGCCATCTCTGATACAGTCAAGCTCTAACATTGATTCAAAACCCTTAGATACTTTCTGAATATATTGCTCAACAAATACACAAATATCATCTTTTATTTTTCCAGAATTAAGTCTGAAATTGGCAAAAGTTCCAAACTTAGACAAGGTGCAGATGTTTTCCAATACTTCGAGTTGCTCTATCAA
>SUVX01000073.1 GCA_015061725.1 Lentisphaerota bacterium | reverse complement strand
TTCACTTGTGAAGTTGCCGCCTACCGGCGGGTTGATGTGTTTAGGTTTACAGCGCACCTGCGGTGCTTAAAATATAAAAACAACATTCACCGGAGAACTCTGCTCATCCGGCAAAGCATGTACTGCTTCCGCATAAAATTTGCCCGGAAGGGCAAAAAAATAACGAAGACGCAAGTCTTCTCTTCACGGAGCCGTCAGGCTCTTCTTCACATCTTCACGCGGCGGCAGCCGCTCTTCACTTAAACGCCGTTCCGACTTGCTGGTGAAGTCGCTTCCTTTGGGCGCTTGTGAAGACGTTTCATTACGCTAACGCTCCATTTCACTTGTGAAGTTGCCGCCTGCCGGCGGGTTGATGTGTTTAGGTTTACAGCGCACCTGCGGTGCTTAAAATATAAAAACAACATTCACCGGAGAACTCTGCTCATCCGGCAAAGAATGTACTGCTTCCGCATAAAATTTGCCCGGAAGGGCAAAAAAATAACGAAGACCCAAGTCTTCTCTTCACGGAGCCGTCAGGTTCTTCTTCACATTTTCACGCGGCGGCAGCCGCTCTTATATTGTACCACGCAGTTTTGTGGGAGAGTTGGAAATTGTTTGCACTCCCGGGTCTTGGAATTTGTGTAAACTTGATTACTGTTATAAAAACCTGCGTAGTCTCTCATAGAAACAACATCCGGCAACAAATAACATTTTTCTCCTGGTGCCTGTTCAGCCAATCTGATAAATGCCGGGCAACGTTCACTTGCGCAAATTACTTCAATCAGCAAAGCGGCTTTTGCTTCCATACAGATTTTATCCCGTCGAACCTGATCTTCCGGAATGTCATCGCTCCAGCGGAAATTCTGAAACACCTGCTTCATTTCCTCAAAAATGTTATCCATAATGACCTCTGTTTTTCTGTTTATTTTATAACTTGGATATAACCTTACTTTTACGCATTTGAATCAACATCTGCGTACAGATTTTCTGTTACATTGGAGATAACCTTTTCAGGCAGAATAATATCTTCCGAAGTTCCGGAGGATAGTTAGAATTAATACTTGATCTTGCAGCCGAAGTGTTCTCCCGGACTTGTTATTCTTCCGTAAGGTCTGGTGTGACGGCTTGTCACGCTGTACAGTTTTTTAACGAAATAGAGTTGTATGACAAATTTACGGAAACCGGGAGTTTGCGGCTGCAAACTCCCGGTTTTCTCATCCGTTGAAATAATCCCAAATTTACTTCAGCGTTATTTGACAGGTGTATAATCTGTAATTGATCCTTGTTCTGCAAGTTTTTTTCGCAGAATATCGGTATCTGCGAGATGAATATTTCCGCTTTGAATTACTTGAGACACTGCAGTCCCAGCCGCCTCTCCAAGAGCAATACAGCTTGCGTTGATTCTGGTAGAAGAGTAGGCTTCGTGTGTGGCGGAAATTGCTCTTCCAATTACGAAGCAATTATCCAGTTTTTCCGGAGTAATACAGCGGTACGGAATACCGTAAGAACGGGGAATATTGAAGTATTTCAGATGAGATGTACTGTGAACTTTATCCGGCATATGAACATCAATGCCCCAGCACCCACGGGCAATTTGATCAGCAAAATCTCTTCCGTTGATCACATCTTCAGCAGTCAGCGTATAATCTCCGGTAATTCTTCTTGTTTCACGAACTCCCGGCTGCATGGCAGTTTCTATCAGTTTGCAATTGGCAAAACCCGGCAGGCATCTGCGAAAAAAATCAACTATCTCCAGCGCCTGATTCAGCCCTTCTCTGCGGATACGGTTGATGCCTTCATCTGTCAGTGGATCGCAATTCAAAATGTGGGTCATATTGACTGCGGCTTCAGTACCTGAACCGGGAAGATAAGTAATTACAGTATGATCTGTCGGTACATTGTGGGTTTCACTTCGCCATATTTGAGTTGCTTCCGGCATCCCGGACGGAATTTTGTCCGGATCGATGCCGCCGATGCGGAAAGTCAAAGAACTGGACTGAACTTTTCCGTCTTCCGGACGACCGTATACAAAATCCGCGCCCGCTGAAACTGCAATCAAACCATCTCCGGTATCATCCATGAACAACTTGCCGTTGATCGCTTCAAGTCCCCTGCGACTGGCAACAATCACTGAAGAAATACGGCGATTTTCCGCAACGGTATCCGCAACAGGAGAAAGCAGGCGAACTTCAATACCATAATCACTGGCCATTTCCATTAAAATCAAAGGCAGGATTTCACAATCAAAACGAAATGACCATTTTGCCGGCGTATATACGACGGCCTTGTATTTATCTGCCCGTTCCACAAGTTCACGGATAAAAGGTCCGTCAACGCAAATTTCATCATCCAGACGGAAGCCGGAAACGATTCCCAATAAACCGGAACTCGGCACGCCGCCCAATTTTGCATAATATTCCAGCATGCAGACGGAATATCCCTGTTTTGCGGCACTGCATGCCGCCGCCATGCCGGAAAGACCGCCTCCGGCAATGACGACATCAAACTCTCCTGTCACAGGGATTTTTCTGGATAAATCGATCATCTTTTTCATTTAAACTCCTTGAATACAGAACTTCCGGCAGGAATTTCTGCTTGTATTTTCATGCCGCCGAATTCCGGAGCGTCAACCGGAACCGTAACTTGACAGAACAATTTTTTGTCCGTCGGATTATGAATTTCAATAAAAGGTTTCTGGCCTTTTGCCAAACCGTAGAGAACAGGTGTGATCCTGATTTCTTTTTTGTCGCAAAGGAAAAGATTCCCCGCCCAGACCTCACACTTTTTGCGGGTATCTGTCTGAAAGTACAGGGTGTTGTTTTCTACCGGGGATGGAATAAAACGGCGGGTTCCGTTAAATTCATAATAGCAGGCTGATCCGTTATCTTCAACATTTTTAATTGCAAAAGCTGTATCGCATATTGCAGATGGTTCGGCATCAGCTGTAAACTTTACTGCTCCACCGGAGGCCTGAAGAACATGCAGTCCATTACCGGAACTGACCCGATAGATCTTTGCCAGAGCCTGCAGTTGATCGGCAGAAGTAAAATTGGCAGTCGCACTTAAAACAGCACAATTGAATTTGATTTCCGTACCTTTGGCAATTTTCATTCCGGCAGTTCCCAATCCGAGCATGACCATACCGTTTTCTTGGACAGTAAATCGTATCGGCAATTTGCTGCCTCCGGCAACAATGATCATCTTGCGGGGAGATTTTTCGCTGGTTACGGTCAGAAATCCACCGTCTTTAAGTATACCGCGGAGTTTTGAAGGAGCCTGATCAACGATGCCGGAAGCCGTATCCGCGATGATTCTGGTTCCATATCCCTGTTTTTGGTTGAAATGTTCAGAAGCTTTAATGTGGCAGGTCAGCATTTCCAGCGGAATATCTCCTTTCAAAACCACATCTTTTTGAGCAGTAAGTGTAATGTTGTGAATCATGGCGCCCCCCTGATAATCATCTGCTGCAAGCCAGTATGCTGTCAGACTGACATGAGGCATGATCCGGCTGCGCAGCAGATAGGATTCCAGTTGAATATTGAACAGCGGCTGTTTTCCGGTGTTGGGAAAAATACTTGCTTCACTGTAAGATTTACGCTGTTTGCCAATATGACGGTTACGGGTACTCACACGGTAAGTGGAGTTTGAACTGACTTTGGAAACACCGCTTCCGGTAAAATTGAAACGAACCGGATGAGCGCTGAAATTATCAAGTGCATGATTTCCCCAGAATTGGATACCTTCTGTCGTACGGCAATTGACCACTAAACTGGCATAAGGATAAAAACTGCCATCGTTTTCAGCCGTGGTGTCAATACCGACCAGAACTGCCTGCCGGGGATTGCTCCTGGCTTCAAATTCACGCATAGACGCCGGATAATCATGCCGGTCGGGGTGACCGTGCATTGTGGAATATCCCAACAGATTCAAGTTGTCAGTACATCTGCTTATGTCATAGAAAAACATCGTGGCTTTCCAGGAGGGAGAGAACGCTTTTTTTCCTTTTATATCAGTGACAACGGCATAGACATCCATTCTCCGGTCATGGACCAATTCAAACTCTGTGGAAAAACTCTTTTTTCCGCCAACATCAAAACGGCGCAGCAATCTGCCGGGAGCCGCATAGATTGCGATATCCCTGATACCGTCATCTGACGAAACGGCGATTTTGCTCCGGATACGCTGAGTTCCGGCTGTTCGATTGTGCAGGAACTGGTTGAATGCATTGGCTGCCCCCCAAGCGGTGATCCGGGGACCGGAGCTGGGGTATCCCAAATGACAGTTGTCTATGTTTTTGGTATTAAGCCAGGTTTTTGTCTGTACTTTTCCACCGGGAATGATGTTGAAAATATGTTCTTTCCCGATTTTTCCGGGATCGCTTATACCGCAGAAAGCATAAACTCCAATACCCCGCAAATCCGCAAGACCGAAATCAAAATCACGGGCAGAAGCAAAAAGAGTTTTTCCGTCACGCCGGACTACTGCCGGGATGCGGCTGTACCACCACAAATTGGCAGGATCAGCAATCTTACGCAAAGCGTTGAAATCCAATGGACCATTGGGCGCTCTTCCGCAAGCGGAAATATAGACTCCCCACCTGTGTACCCGCTTGCCGTCGGCACTCAAAACACTTTGTTGCGGGAACGGGACCCGCTCTCCCCAGACGACCCAGCGCAAACCGTTGCCATCAGGAAATTCCAATCCCGGACAGGCATAGAAATCAGCATTTGAAACAGCGGCACACTCCTTTTTCAGTTGAGCAAATTTTGCGGCATCCATGTTTTCAAAAAGTTCAGTGAATACCAGAAAACGAATGTTGTGTTTTTTTGCTTCCCGGACAAAATCAGCCACACGGCCTTTGCCGCCGGACAATCTGGTTCTTATACCAATCAATCCTTTCCATTCACCGGAAGGCAAGGCGGGAATTGCTGCTGCACCGGGAGACGATTTTGCAGGAAATGTCAAAGTCAAATTCAAATTTTTTTCTTTATAATTCCCCACCGCAGGATTCTTGCGGGCATTGTTTCCCACATAGCGGATGGCGTTGAATAACAATTTGTGACCGTCACTGGGAGTTTTACCGTCACCATAATGCTCAAAAACGCCGGGCCATCCGGCTGCATAACAGTTGTCAAACACATGCATACTGTTGGCTGAAACTGCAAAGATTTTACCTTTGCCGAAATCACGGTATGCAGCAAGCGGCGGTGCGGTCTTTACGCTGCCGGGTTTCTGGTAAAAAGAGTGCTTTGACTCCAGAGTTTCCGGCAGATAACTTTTTGCGGACTTTTCTCCGCGGACAACAACTTTCCATTGCGGCGAGAATTTTAAAAGCATTGCTCCCCACATGCCGCAATCGCCCCATTGCGGAAAATAGATATTTTTAACGCCCTTTGTAACGGGAGAATCTGCAATCGCCGAAGTCTTGAAAAAGCGCAGATAGCTCGGAGCGGCAACTTTTTTGTGTGAGAGGAACGGATGATCCGGATACTGGTATTCATTTTTAAGATCACAGACACCTTCTTTGGTCATGTAAAGACCGAAATCGGCAAAAAGATGATTGAAAATTTCATCCCGACGATCCGTTGTATATCCGGGGGAAGAGGCTACGATGACCACCCCCCCGCCTTCTCGGGCATAGCGGACCAGCGCTTTTTTGTAGTTTTGGATCAGCTTGTCATAATCAAGTGCCAGATGCCCTCTGAAAACATCCGGGATGACTACATGATACTGTTTCAGGGTATTGTAAATCTGCTGTTCTGAAACTTTCCCCATGAACCAGGGAAGAACTCGGTGTTCATTGGCAGTCACACCATTTTCTTTGAACTTGCGATAGGGACCAAAATGCCGCCAGACAATTCCGGTACGGATTCCCGCACACTCCATAAAGCCCGCTGTCAGCGGTTTTGTTTCTGATGCCGCTGCAAACAGCATGACACCAAGCATCAACAGTAAAATCAGTTTTTTCATACAGTCTCCCTTGAAATTGAAAGTTTAATTATAACAGGATCAAGTGTTTCAAAATTTGTCTTTAAAACAAGTTTGTTTTCAACACATTTTACCGGCAGTTTTTTCCATTTGCCGGAAAGCGTGAGAATTTCGGCATCAGCACCGGCAAATTGCTGTGCAACAACAAGTTTCATGCTTTTACGGGTATCCGGAGAGAGGTTGACGATCGAAAGCAGAAGCTGTTTTTCATGGCTGTCAATTCCCGTTGAAAGCCAGACATTTGAAACTTCTGTAACGGCGGCGTCAAGTTCTTTACCTGAACACCAATTGATCAATTCTCTGAGCATCTGTTGTTTTCGATAACAAAAAATGTTGCTGCTCAGTGTTGGAAAAACCAGCGGGATCACCACTATCCTGCCGCCGAGAGCGTTGACAAAACGTATCATTCCGTTCCCGGTGATCTGCCGGGGATCTGATTCATATACCGAAAGCACTTCTGCTCCCGGCAGCGGCTCAAGGTTCAAAACATTTGATCCAACTTCGCTTCCCGCCGGAGCCAGAATGAAATTGTAGAGTTCCTGATCGGTTGAAAGAATCCGCTCAAGGGAGGGCGGCACGAAAGTATGTTCAGATAACTTTACGCCAAGCCATTGTCCGTAACCTCTTTCAAGCAGAGTACGGGCGGCGCCTCCATCCAGAATCAAGCCACCTGAAAGCATGGAGCGAATTTCTTCATCTTTAAGCAACAGTACGTTTTCTCTGCCGGAAAGCATGGTACACGCCGCCTTTCCGGTCGTGTAAGGGATCCCCATTCTTCCCAGCACCTCAGACCATGGTGTACGGACATGAAAATTTCTTCTTCCATCGCAAGGACACGCCGCGGGTGCGTCAGGATTGAAATGGATCTGTACTCCGGAAGGTGTAAAGCCGGAAGCCTCCTCTTTCAATACATTCAGCTGCTTTTCTGCTTTTTTCCAATAATCCAGATAAGCCTTTTCTTCCAGGGGATCGTTTAAATATTGCAGTGCATAATAAAGAAAATCATCGCCTCCTGAAAACAAACTCTGACGGCTCAGAGTCCTTGCCCTGCCGGTACTGGAAAACCAGGTCGTATGCGGATAGGTGTCTATTTCCATAAAGCACTCTATATCTTCAGGGAAGTGTTCCAGACAGTATCGCGCCATAAATTCCATTTCCGGAAATTCAGTCGGCGTATCCACACAATAGCTTGAACCGTACAAACGTACAAACGGACGATTTTTTCCTGCCAGAGCCCGAGCGATCTGCACGGTTCCGTTTCCATCCCGGGGCCAGGAACCATCCTGACACAACCCCAAACGGGTATGAGGATCAACTTCTTGTACAGCACGGGAAATGGCTCCTGCAAAATCAGCCAATGTATCGGCGCAAAAATGACTGTATTTCAAACGCAACGCAATGCTTTCAGAGGAGTTTCTGCTCCAGATTTCTTTCAAATCATCACGGGAATAATTGGTTCCGTTCAAATCATTGAATTTCTTTAAATGCAGATCACAGCAGCAACCGAACCATAAGCCGGGATGGTTTGCCAGTTGAAAGTCATCTTCCAGCAGCACCAACGGCGGATGCGCTTCTTTGATAAATGCCTGAACACCGTCGCAAACTCTTTTTCTGAAATTTTCATCCAACGGACAACTTGAAAACGGCGCCGTTACTCCCCGGCAATCTGTTACCGGGGTAAAACCTGCTCCGGTCTTGAGTGTTGAACTAAACCACCAGTTCAATTCGGTCTGTTCCGGAACCATTTTCCGCAGCAAAGCGGCACTTCTGCCCAGACGGGCAAATTCTTCCGGTTCCGGCAATCCGGTCAATCTGTCGCTTTTGGGCGGCCAGCAGAGCATGATCCGGTACAGACGGTAATCTTTGCATAATCTGGTGATTTCCGCAGCTGCTTCTTCCGGATTTTCCGGAAAAAAACGAAATGGAATCAGGGGAGATATTTTATTTTTCGTTCTTTTTATCATACCTTAACTCCGATCCGAAGTCAACTTGATGATCACCGGATCCAGTGTGGCAAAATCAAGTTTGAATGTTAAATCATTTTCGCTGCGTTTGATCGGAACGACTTTCCATTTCCCATCTGCACGCAGTACTTCTCCTGTTGCTCCGGCAAAGGCAGGATCAACGGTAACTGTGATTTTTTTCCGCTGGTCAGGAGAGAGATTTACGACCGAAAGCAGGAGAGTATTTCCCTTTTCATCAACAGATGCAGAGAGCCAAATATTGGCAACATCGCTAATTGCCGCTTCAAGTGTTTTTCCGGAACACCACTGGATCTGTTCCAGCAGCATTCTCTGTTTGCGGTAACAGAAAATATTACAGCTTCCAGTCGGCAGAGTCAGCGGGATCACCACGATCCTGCCGCCGAGAGCGTTGACAAAGCGAACCATTCCGGTTCCGGTCACATCATGGGGGGATGATTCGTAAACCGTCAGTACCTCTGCTCCGGGCAGAGGTTCAAAATCAAACGCACTGCTGCCTTTTTGAGTGCCTCCGGGAGCCAGCAGCGGATTATAGATTTCTTCGTCGTTTGCCAGCACCCGCTCTAACGAGGGCAGACGGGATGTTCCGGAAGCAAGTTTGACACCCAGATATTCTCCGTATCCGCGTTCAAGCAGAGCCTGGGCGGCAGAACCATCTATGATCAAACCTTTGGCAAGCAGATTTTTGATTTCCTGATCAGAAAGAATCAGAATATCCTCTCTGCTTGAAAGTAATGTACAGGGCGCCTCTTTTGTCGTATAGGGGATTCCCATTCTCCCCAGCACTTCAGACCATGGTGTACGGACATGAAAGTTACTTCTTCCATCACAGGGAACTGCAGCCGGAGCATCCGGATTGAAAAACAGCTGCGGTCCGACATTCCGTCTGCCGGCAGACTCCTTTTTCAAAACCTGTAATTTTTTCGCTGATGTTTTCCAGAAATCCAGGTAGGCTTTTTCTTCCAGCGGATTGTTGGCAAACTGCACCGCCCAGTAAAGAAAATCATCGCCTCCTGAAAACAAACTCTGACATCCCAACGTTCTCACCTTGCCGCCGCTTGAAAAATAAGCGGTATGCGGATAAGTGTCAACTTCCATGAAACACTCAATATCTTCAGGAAAATGTTCATTGCAATACCGGGCGAGAACTTCCATTTCCGGAAAATCTATCGGATTATCCACAGCATAAAAAGAGCCGTAAAGACGAACAAACGGACGATTTTTTCCTGCCAGCGCCCGGGCAAGCTGCACCGTGGCATTTCCATCTCTCGGCCAGGAGCCGTCCTGACAAATTCCCAGCCGGGTATGAAAATCTTCTTTTTCTGCAGCCTGAGATATTTCACGGGCAAAATCCACCAGTGTTCCGGCGCAGAAACGGATATACTTCAAACGCAGAGCAATGCTTTCAGGAGAAGATACAGCCCAGATATTCAACAGATCCTCACGGGTATAATTGCTGTTGTTCAGCGCATTGAATTTTGCCAGATGCAGATCACAGCAGCAGCCGAACCACAATCCGGGATGTCCGCCCAACTGAAAATCGTCTTCCAAAAGCAGCATTGCCGGATGCGCCTCTCTGACAAACGCGCCAACTCCGTCACAAATCCTCTTTTTGAACGCTTCATCCAACGGACAGGAAGAGTATTGTGCTTTATTTCCTCTGCAGTCAGTCACTGATGTAAATCCCGCTCCAGTCTTCAGCGTGGAGCCAAAATACCAATTCAACTCAACTTTGTCAGGCAGCATCTTTTTCAATTGAGCGACAGCCTGTCCGGTGCGGGCAAAGTCCTCCACCTGGGGCAGTCCGACCAGACGATCGCTTTTGGGAGGCCAGAAGAGCATGATCCGGTTCAAATTGTATTTCCGGTAAAGTTGGCGGATGCTGTCTGCTGTTTCCTGCAGAGAATCAGGAAAAAAACGGAAAGGCACAAGCGGAGAAATCGGTGTCATTTATAAAACCTGTTCACTTCAAAGAATTATTTTTTTATTTTCGCCACACACAGTGAGAATTCAAGTGTTTTCTACAGAGGAAAACACCAGAATCCTGTTCCTGAGTACCTGCGGAATATCTTTTGATACTTAATAGCTTTCTCCCCTGGCATTAAAAAAGTAATCATCCGTTCTGATGTCCACCAGCGGCGGAATATCGTTCTGAGTTCTGGCTTCAACATGGGCATCTGCCATCAGCATATTGGCTCTGAAGTTATGTCGGAAACTGGGTTTTCCTCCATTGTCCCGATAGTATTTTCTATTGGTGATGTAGCAGACGTAAGAGGTTGTGTCGCGCCAGGAATCCGTTACGTACAAGACTCGTGAGGGCTTTTTGATACCGGATATTTTGTAATAATAGCACACTGAGGCTCCTGCGCTTTCATAAAATTTCCAGAATTCGGATTGAGGTGCCGCTGAAATTCCGGCGTTGATCGCATAAGTCGGCTGCTGTTCAATGCCGTCGGGACAGCGGAACAGGTTTGCCGGACCGGTTTGAGGCCAGTTGCTGCCGAAATAGTCGTAATATTTTCCTGCCACATATCCTTTGCTGAAAAGGATAGTGATCCAGTAGTCATACAAACCATTTTCAAGAGCGACATTGCAGGGGATGATATAGTCGTCATTGTCTCCTGAGTACAACATCAAAGCATTTCCCTGCTGTTTGACCTGATTCTGACACGTTGCCGCGCGTGCCCTTGCCCGTGCCTGCTGCAGAGCCGGCATCAGCATTGCTGCCAAAATTGCAATGATTGCAATGACGACCAGCAGCTCAATCAGCGTGAAAGAAAAATGTTCTCGTCTGAATCTCATTTGCGACCTCCTGTTTTGTTTGATGAGGAAATTATTACTTTTTTGAACTTTCAAGAAATTTTTTCAATTGTGCGGGATAGGTTTCTGACGCATGCGAAGTTCCGACACCATAGGTCAAACTGTCTCCGAGGCAGAGGATGCGTCCATTGGTACAGCCTGCGTTGCGCAGTGCCTCGGCTATGTTTTGTGCAAGAAGGCAGTATCCTCTTGCCGTTAAATGGATACCGTCATCGACTCCGGTATTGTCGGGAATATGCAGCAGAGAATTGTTTCCTTCCGTTCCATATTTTGCTGCAACAGCATAAAAATCAACGAGAATAATATTTTTTCTGTGTGCGGTTTCAGTAATGATACAATTAAATTTTCTGATCCGCTGATTCGGAGAGAGACTGCCGAATTTTTCTTTTTTGTGCCGTCTGAAAAGGCAGGATTCATTACAGGGCGGAATCGTTAAAAGTACCAGTTTGCATTTTTTTGCAAGAATTGTATCCACAGTAAAATTCAAGGCTTTTTCAAAAGTTTTTTCATCACTCAGGACTTTTGAGTTGCAGGCATCATTTGTTCCCAGAAGGAGAACGACACAATTAAAATTTCCTTTCGTTTCCCGCTCAAGCCAAGTCCGATTGATTGATGTCATTGGTTTGCCGGGAAAGCCCCGGGAGATAACTTCAACATGACCGCCCTTCACCGCTGCCGGGATTCCGCAGACTGCTATAAACTGCAGCAAAAGCAACATTTTATTTTTTGTGGAACGCATCAGTTTTTTCCTCCCGGCAGGTTAAAATTTGATTTTGATGGTTTTGATTTCAAACGGAGCAAAATCCCAACTTTCTGAATTGTGTTCAGTCCATTCCTGTTCCTGCAGATCGGATTCAAAGAATTTGCCCCTGGAAACGGATAAAACAGTGCGGACTTTGCGTCCGAGAGTCTCAAATGCCCTGACAATGATACCGTCTGAAACTTTACGGATTGAAGAAATGTCTATTCCTGCCTGATCGAAAGAGCAGAGTGTTCTTTCACGTTCTTTTTTGCCCGGATTGCTGAAGTAAACAGGGACATGATTGAAACGGTCACCCAGCTGAACAGCTTTTTCAAGTTCAGTACCGCAGTGAGGCATGATTGCAAATTCAAAAGAATTGATCCCGTTGTCAAAGGAGTTATTTTCAGGGAGCATATTGCCATCATCAATCATAGTACCGGAACGGAGCAAACTGGCATAAATATATCCGTTGACGCATTGATGAGCAACTGTTCCCTTATTGGCAACAGCAAGACCACGTTCTATATCAGCATAATCAACCCAGCCCAATGCAGGGAAATCGCCGGCGGCGTGGAGATAATCTCCTTTGGGAAGCATTTTCAGCGTGTTTTCATAACGTTTCTCCACCTCAAAATAGGGCTGGCGCAGCTGCGAACCGAAAGGAACTGCAAACAATCCTTGAGCATCCTGCACATTCAAACCGGCAACCGGAAAACGGACAACGATTTTGCCGTCAGTTCCATGAAAATCAAGAACGACTTTTAAAGTGAAATAATCCAATTCTTTAAAAAAGCGGAATTCTTTCCTGAAAGAAACAGATTTCACGCTCTTGAGCTGGTGCAGACCGGTGAAATCAAAACGACCTTCCGTTACAACCGTTGTCATTACCGATCCACCGGAAATACTGACTACTTTTTCAGTACTTTGATCTTTGCCGTAATAAGTGGATTTTAAACGTTCAGTCCACATTGTTCCATAATCGCAGCGGACAAGTATTTCGCCCAGCTGTCTGTCTCTTCCTGCAACTTCTTTTCCGCTGTCTTTTGAAATAATGACCGGATCCGGCGTTGAAAAGTCAACCGTGAAATAATCGGTTTCAAAATGCGGTCCGACAGGAGTTGCTTCTGAGCAGACAGTATTCTTTTTGCAGCTGAATCCGGCAACACCTCTGCCGGGAAGTTCTGCTACAGCATAGACAATATTACCTTCGCGCTGAAGGGGAACGTCAAGAGCAATCTCTTTTTCTGATTCAATACAGATAAGTTGTTTCCCCGCAGGACCGGGATTGAATATACCCGTTCCGGTAAAGGAACCCAGCAGTTCCTTTTTGATTTGTCCGAAACTTTTAGCGATTTCATCATATTTTTCATTGAGCTGTTTATTGACAATATCTGAGTGACAGCCGCAGAGAGCATCATGAAAAGAACATTCCATCATCAGCAGAAGTTCTTTCTGCAGATCGATTTCCCTGCCTGTTAATGCAGAAAGCATTTCAACAGAAAATAATTGATTTTCTGAATAGCGGAACCGCTGTTTGATTCCGCATCGAGTCGTATAGCAACCGGTGAAAACCGGATTGAGTTCGCCGGAAAACTCCGGCAGATCATTGGTGTCAATGTTGTTAAAATAATCGGTAATACTTCCGAATTCGATTCTCCGTCCTTTCTGCTGCCGGTTAGTGCGGTCAATAACGGCGAAAAGTTCTTCAGGGATATGATCAACTTCTGTTTCACTGTGGACCAGCAGAGGACCGACGCTTTCATTATTTACAACTGCGTTGAGAGTTTCCTCTAGAGTTTCAACCGGATTGTAAACGACAACCCAATTGCAATTCAGGCAATTATGAACAACATTGTGATTCCAGACCATGACGGGAATAACGGAATTATCAGCTCCGGTCCAGCGGAATGCCCGGTTCCTCGGCAATGTAAGTCCCGGAAGTCTGCCCGGAGAAAGGAATTTGTAGCCTGATTTTACCAGAATCTGCGGTAACTGTGAACACATTCCGAAAGCATCACTTTCGCAGGCGGCAATCGGTTCTTTTCCGAACAAATCCAGATAAATGGCTCTGCCTTTTTGAATGTTACGGACAAGGAGTTCCCCTGAGGACATATTCAAGTCCGGAATGAGATATCCCCCCATCGTTGTGAAACGGCCTTCGTCAAAAGCTTTTTGGAAAACAGCTTTTTTTTCAGGGCAGGACCGGAAATATTTTTCCATGATTCCGGCCTGTTCAACATAAGCGCACATATCCGGATATTTTTCCAGTCTTGCTGCCATGTCATCCAATTGTTTTTTGCGGATTTCGTCGTAAGTTTCAAAGGTCCAATGCCAGGTAAAATCTGAATGATGCCCGATTGAGAGAAAAACCTTTGAACACTCCTTTGTTTCTTTGCGTGGGGCCTTTTCATTTTCCTGTTCTTCTTTTTCGGGAACAAAGAAACCGCGTGTCCCCTGGCATTCAAGCATCCCCGCTTCCACCAAAGACAACAACCCCCGGTAGACAACAGAAGGACTGACATCAAGAAACTTGGAAAGTTCATTCAAGGAAGGTAAACGATCACCCGGCTTTAATTGATTTTGCTGAATATTTCCCTTTACCAAATCAATAACCATTTGGGTTTTCAGGGGATTGACCTTTATTTTCGGATTCATAAAACACCTCTGTTTTTTATCGCTGAACAAAGTTAATATAGCAGGTGTAAAAATGTTTGTCAAGAGAAACAAAAAGAAAAAGTTAGAAAAAGTTAGAAAAAGCTAGAAGGAGTCGGAATCCGTATGCCTTTATTTTCATTATTTCATGCGATTGGCGGAGTAAATGGCGGTGTAAATCTTGATTTTTGGCGGTGTAAATGCTATATTAGTTGTTGCAAGGAGAAAGCGATGATGGATTATCAACCGAATTTTACCGTTTCAGCAGCAGCGATTTCAATGGTCGCAGAAATTTCAGCATTGATTGAACGCTATACCATTACACAGGAGGCTGCTGATTCTCTGAAACTGCACCGTGCCAACAAAATCAAAACGATCCAGTCAACTTTGGCGATCGAAGGCAATACTCTGTCTTTAAAACAGGTGACTGACATTATTGACGGAAAAAGGGTCGTTGCTCCGTTGCGTGAAATTCAGGAAGTCAAAAACGCTATCGCGGCTTATGATCTTTTTTCAGAACTTGATCCCTTTTCGGTGCCTGATTTGTTGAAAGCGCATAATGTGATGATGACCGCTTTGATCGAAGAACCCGGCAAGTTCCGCAAAGGTGGAGTCGGCGTGTCAGATGGTAAACAGGTTGTTCATATTGCGCCACCGGCAGCATTGGTTCCCGGTCAGATCAAAGACCTTTTTCATTGGTTGAAATCGGCTCCGGATCATCTGCTGATAAAAAGTTGCGTGTTCCATTATGAATTTGAATTCATCCATCCCTTTGCTGACGGAAACGGCAGATTGGGACGTTTATGGCAATCGCTGATTCTGACCAAACTGAATCCGGTATTTCAGAATCTTCCTGTTGAAACGATGGTGCATGACAACCAACCGGAATATTATCGGGCGATCAATGCCAGCAGTGCAAAGAATGATTGCGGCATTTTCATTGACTTTATGCTTAATGAAATTTTGAATGCTCTGAAGCAGCACATCTCCGGAACATCCATAGGAACCGGCAATCCAGTATTGGATTTCATTATCAGCAATCCCGGCAGCCGGACCAATCAGATTTCCGAAGCCCTGGGCATTCCGCTACGCACACTTCAACGCGAATTAAGTCGCCTCAAAGGTGCCGGTCAAATAGAATTCCGCGGAGTTCCAAAAAACGGTGGGTATTTTGTGAAGTAATATTGGAATTACTTTAGTTTTTTATATCAATATTTTTTGCTGACCTTATTTCCAGTATTATATTCCTCAGAAAGATTCTTTGTTACAGTCATATTCCCAACACAATTTCATAATCTAATAACCGTTTACGTTCCTGCCAGTCAGGCATGAGAACAGTTAAGGTTTCGTAAAATCCTTTATCGTGCCCGGGATAAAGAAAATGCAGTAATTCATGTAAAATAACATACTCAACACAAGCTACCGGAGCTTTGTAGAGATAATAATTGAGATTTATCGTTTGATATTTTCTACTGCAGCTGCCCCAGAGGGTTTGCATTTGCTTCACCCGCAAATCAGGCATTTCGACACCATATTTTTGCACGATCGGAAACATTTTTTCCAACTGCGATAAAAAATATTGTTTGGAATTTTTCTGCCACCAGTTAAAAAATTGTTTATCTATATTTTCCTGATTGTCTGGTTCAGGTGTATAGATCAAAAGCCAGCGATCATCCCGGATAATGCGTTTTCTGGCTGCAGGTATTATCTTGATAGATAACTGCCGTCCCAGAATCCTGGTTGAGGTTCCGGATTTAATGGATTGCTCTTTTTCAACGGCGGCAGTTTGTGCAAAAATATCCAGCTGCTTGTTTATCCACGGCAACTTCTGATTCAGAAAATTGACAATAAAATCTTCCGGCGTATTTAATGGAACAGACAACCTTATTTCTGTATTTGGGAATACTTTAAGCCGCAATGATTTTACATCTTTGAATGTAATCTCAACCAGCAAGACTCCCCTGCGGGTTTGCAACGAGTAATCCATAAATCAATACCACCGCATTGCAGTTTTTTTGGTTGTTTCAAGCATCTTATCCAACTCATCCATATCCAGATCAAAACCGTGATCGTCGGCAAAATCCCAGATCAGATCTTCAATTGCTTGAGTCATATTTTTGTGTATGGAGTTATTGTGGTGCCAATCAACCCGGGCAAGTTCGCTGATTGCCTGATTGATTTCCATTGCCATTTGCCCCAATGCGTCTTCGTATTCAACATCATCCATATCGCCATATTTTCCCAGAGCGTCAACCGCGATACCATAAAAGGCTTTGGCTTTCTGGTCATTGGCTATACAAGCCGGATAATGCTGACCGATCAAACCTTGTTTGAAGTCCTCAGCCAACTGCTGCATTTTTTCAAAATAAGCGTTTTCATCCCGCAGTTTGCGATATTCATCAATGGTAGTTTGAATCCGTTCGGAAAACTTTTTGTACATCAGCGGGTCTTCATAACGTTTACCTTCAAGTTCGGCTACCAGGCGGGTTTTGATGTAAGCGGCTTTGGCTTTTTTACCTTCGATCTCTGCCATTTGAGCTTCCATGGCTTTAGTATCATGGAGCATAACTGCTTCGGTTTTCTGCTGAACTGGCTTGGACGTCACAAAGGTATTGAGCAAAGAACGGATACCGTCTTCGTATTTGGAAAAATCAACTTTCTCTCCATGAATAAGCATCAATGCTTTACGCAACTTCTGGAAGAAATTCAAATCCCGCTTAAGTTCCTGAATCTTATCAAATCCGATTTCTTTGTAGAGAGCGAAACTGCTTAAAGCAAGTTCCAGCAGACTGGAAAAATTCTTTAATCTTTCGTAAAATTCTTTCCGTAAACTGACAGCGTCGGGATTGTCTTCTTCGGCAAAAACATTTTGACAGGATTGCGAATCATTGAAATCCACATCTTTGCCGTCAAAAATCGCCAACAGATTACGGTGTGCTTCAAAAAGCTCCTCTTTTTTACTGGTTACTGCAGAAATGGATTCTGTTAAATTTTCCAAATTGTACTTATCCAAATTGGCATCATCAGAGTTATACATATCCAGAGCAATATTAAGAGCTTTGAAAATGCCGAAATAATCTACGATCAAACCGAACTCTTTTCCTTGGTGAATGCGGTTAACCCGGGCAATTGCCTGCAAAAGAGTATGGTCTTTGAGAGGTCTATCAATATAAAGCACTGCCAGAGGAGGTGCATCGAATCCGGTTAAGAGCATATTTTGGACCACGACAA
>SUVX01000072.1 GCA_015061725.1 Lentisphaerota bacterium | reverse complement strand
CTCATCAGTGGTAAGTTGACGGCAGATCCAACGAGTAAATTTTGTAATTTGGGTGTTCAAAAGCGTCCTCCTTTGTTGGAGGTTTGATGGGACAAGATAATTTACAACAAAGTGGCTCTTTTGTCACCCTTTTTTTTAGAAAAAAATACAAGGAAATTGCAGTTTTTGCAATTATTATATTGATTATCAAATAATTAAAGAAATATATTTTAAGAAAATTTTGACACTAACTAATCAACAGAAAGGAAACAGGCTATGGGAAATGTAATGCAAAAAAATGAAAAGTCAATCGCAGGAGCGATAAAAATTGACGAAAAAGAGATTGGAGACCATCTGAAGCAACTTGTCCGGCAATCGGTAGAGGACACAATCAACAGTTTGCTTGATGCCGAAGCAGATGCCATTTGTAACGCAACCCGTTATCAGCACAGTCCAGATCGCCTTGACAGCCGTGCCGGCTCCTACAAACGCAAACTATTGACAACATCCGGCGAGGTTGAGTTAACAGTTCTTTAGTTTGCGGAGATTACCCTTTGAAACTCAAATCATCCAACGCTATCAAACAAAACAGAGTTCGGTTGAAGAAGCATTGATTGAAATGTACCTTGCCGGTGTTTCAGTTCGTAGAGTGGAAGACATAACCGAAGCACTCTGGGGCGCAAAAGTCAGATCAAGCACCGTAAGTGACCTCAATCAAAAGATTTACAGCAAAATCGAATCTTGGTGAATGCAGCCAATCCACGGCGAACATCCATACATTTTTGTTGATGGCGTATATCTTAAGCGCAGTTGGGGCGGAGAGGTACAGAATGTTTCCGTACTTGTTGCCATCGGCGTAAACGCCGAAGGCTATCGTGAGATTTTGGGTGTTGCCGAAGGCAGTCGCGAAGATAAGGAATCTTGGAGCAATTTCTTCCGTTATCTGAAAGACCGTGGTTTAAAAGGTGTCAAATTGGTTATTTCAGATAAAGCTTCAGGATTGGTTGATGTCTTGGGCGATTTCTTTCCTGCTGCTCAATGGCAACGCTGTGTAGTTCATTGGTACAGAAATGCTTTCAATAAATGTCCTTATAAACATGTAAAGACAGTTGCAGCCATGCTGAAAGCGATACACGCCTAGGAAGATAAAGAGGCGGCAAGACAAAAAGCTGTTCTTGTTGCTGATAAACTGAGGGGAATGAAATTAGACTCTGTTGCAAAATTCGTGGAAGACAGCGTAGAAGAAACTCTTTCTTATATGGATTTCCCTTATGAACATTGGGTAAAAATCAGAACAAACAATGGTTTGGAACGAATCATGAAAGAGATCCGGCGACGAACAAGGGTTGTGGGCAGTTTTCCGGATGGCTATTCTGCGATGATGTTAGTTGAAGCAAGATTAAGACATATTTCCACAACAAAATGGGGAACTCGTCAGTATCTTTGCACTTGCAAAATTTACGAACAAGGTGTAATTTAATGGAGGGAACAGGCTCCGCCTGCACAAAACGACCTGCTCCTCCGGAGCTTCTTGGACGGTCGTTTTGTTACGGCTACGCCTAAAGCACGTGGGATAATCAATCTAAAATGTGCGCAAAATACCGGACACTACCAAAAGCGGAGCAGCGGGTGCGACGTTGCTGCACCCGGTCAAGGGGACACCCCTTTACAATCCCCGGGAGTATTAAAGGTTATTTGCAAGTTACGCTGTTCAGAAGTGTTTTAATTCAAGGGCTGCAGAATGATGCCGACATCTTCTTTGATGACAGCATTGCAATTAAAGGCTTGACGGATATTTTCTGAAGTCAGAACTTTGCGGGTATCGCCCGAAAGAAATATTTTTGAATCCTTGAGAATGACTGTTTCTTTTGCAAAATTCCAGGCAAGATTCAAATCGTGACACACCATCAATACGCCGGTATTTTTGCTTATTTCGTGCAAAACATTCATCAAAAGAAAAATGTGTTGCGGGTCAAGGGCTGAAGTCGGTTCATCAAGCAGCAGATAGTCCGGAATTCCTGCAAGAGCCTGTGCGAGAATAACCCGCTGTCTTTCGCCGCCTGAAAGTTGATTCAACATTCTGTCGGCAAAAAGGGAAATTTCCATTTTCTCCATGACTTCGTTTACGATTTTCTGATCGCTTTTTCCGGGCGGCGCAAAGCGGGGAATATTTCCCAGTCTTCCCATTGTCACCATTTCACGAACAGTAAAATCCAGTACCGGAGGCATATTTTGCGGCACAACGGCAATTTTTTGCGCCCGTTCAAAATGTTTGAGGGTGCTTATGGGAACACCGTCAACAAGAACACTTCCCTGCTTCGGCTGAAGAAATCCGCCCAGCAGCCGCAGAGCTGTACTTTTGCCGCTGCCGTTTGCGCCCAGCAGCATGATGAAACTGCCCTTTTCAAGCGACAGGGAAAAGTTTTCAAGAATAACTTTATCCTGATAAAAAAATGTCAGATTTTGCGCTTCAAGCATTGTATTTATTCCTTCTGCAAAGAATGATCAGAAAAACCGGACCTCCGATCAACGCCGTCAGAACACCGATCGGCAATTCTCTTTCAGCAAAGATGATACGGCTGATGATATCGCAGAGCATGAGAAAACAGCCGCCGTAAAGAAAAGTCGTTAAAATGATTTTTCTGTGGTCGCTGCCGTGCAGACGGCGCACGATATGCGGAATAATCAATCCGCAGAAACTGATGATTCCAGCCAGAGCAACCGTCCCGGCTGAGAGCAGTGCGGCAGTAACGATGAGGATAAAATTCATTTTTTTCACATTCACCCCGAGATAGAAGGCCTGTTCATCCCCCAGAGAAACCGCATTGATTTCGTTTGAAAAAAATTGCAGCAGTAAAAGAGCAAAGCAGGCATACACCGCCTGAAATGACAGCAGCGGTAAATCAACGGACTGCAAATCTCCCAGCATCCACCAGGTGACGTTGGCAAGTTCATCGTTTTCTGCCGCAGACAGAAGATACATCAATATATTTGAACAGACGGTTCCGGCTATAACTCCTGATAAAAGCAGACTTTCACTGCCGAAATTGCTTTTTCTGCTGATTAAAAGAACGATTCCCAATACCGTCAATGCGCCGAGCAATGCGGCAAAGGGAACGGCAAAAAAGGTTATTGCCTTCAATCCGAGAATAATGGCAAGCGCCGCCCCGACACCGGAACCGCCGGCAATGCCGAGCGTGAACGGTTCGGCAAGAAGATTTTTCAATACCGCCTGAAAAACAAGTCCGGATAACGCCAGACTTCCGCCGATAACAAAGGCGCCCAGAATCCGGACCGCCCGCAGTCCGGCAATGGGAGAAGAAAATATTTCATCTGCCGTCAATGCCGATGAACCCAGCAGTACTCCGGCACAGAACAATAAAAGAAACAAAATCAGCAGAAGAAGATTTCTTTTCATTTCATATTCTCCAATTTTTTACGCAGCAGTTCTATCCCGTCAAAAATGCGGGGTCCGGGACGCTGGACGAGGTCATGGTCAAGATCGTGTATGATTTTATTGTTTTTTACAGCTGCAAGATTTTTCCAGAAACGTTTTCTCCTGAATCCATCAGGCGAAGCCGTCCAGACGATCACATCGATTTTCTGTTTGAGGAGCCAGTCAAGTGAACACTTGAAATAGGGTTGCGGAACACTTTTTGCAACATTATCAGCCCCCGCCATTTTGAGCAGTTCATCGGGCAGAGAGTTTTTTCCTGCAACCATAAGGGGGGAATCCCAGATAACCCATAAGACACGCAAATTCAGCTTTTTTATTTTCCGCCGGAGTTTTTCATCAATGCGGTCAAGTTCTCTTTTTCCGGCACTTTCCACATTGAGAAGACGGCTTAATTTTTCCACACAGTTGCGGTACTCTGCAATATTGCGGCACGGCATGATTTCACAACCGATATGACAGGCGGCAAAAGTTTTGGCAAGATTGGGATTGACCAGATCATTGGTGATAATAATATCCGGCTTGAGAGATATGACTTTTTCGGTATAGGGAATGGCAAAGCGTCCTGCAACGGCAACTTTTTTAACGGATTCAGGATAACTGCAGACAGAACTTCTGCCGACAAGATTCTTTTCACATCCGAGATAACACACCAGTTCCGTCAATGCCGGAGAAAGCGACACGATCCGCCCCTCTCCGGCAAACAGAACCGGCGCACAACTCAAAACAAGCAAGAGGACATGCCGTCTGATCATATTTTGATTATTCCTTTATTTTATCTATCTGTAATCCGGATAAAAAACCCGCATATTTTCAGATTTTTCTCCGTATATCCACCCGATATTGAAAGCTCTTTCGATATCAGATGTCGTTGATTGCAGAGGTCCGGGACTGCTGACGTGTCCGTCTGCCCACGATGTATTGATACGGGAGGCATGTCTGAAATGCATACTTGCCTGTGACACATCCCCTGCCCAGTCCATATAATCATAAGTCGGCGGTTCCATGACGATATACGGCGTCAGCGTACTTCTGTTGTGCATCAATGCCGCATCTCCGAATGTCAATATCGCACCGGGACGTTTCAGAGAAGAAACCCGGTAACGTTTTTTTGAATATCCAAGGCAGGGATTATATCCGTAGCCGCCGTTGCCGTTATTGCTTGAACTGTCTTTTATCAATACCGCCGTCGGACATCTGCGGACACCGTCATCGCCCTTATTATCCAGATAAAGATTCAAGCCGCCGACCGGCTTGATATCACTGAAATTTCCCGAACCGCACCAGAATTCACTCCAGGAATCATTGACGGCAAGAATAAAAAAATCATTGAAGTCATTTGCATAAAGCAGCAATGCTGAAGACAACTGTTTTAAATTGTTCACACACGCTCCTGAGCGTCCCTTTTCCCGCGCACTTTGCAGCGCCGGCATCAGCATTGCGGCAAGGATGGCGATAATTGCAATCACAACCAGCAGTTCTATGAGAGTAAAGGGGCGTGATGCGAGGGGAAAAGACAACTTTTTTTCACGAGAAAAAAAGTTTTCTTTTCCCCTCGCGCTCCCCTTTTCTTTCAAAAAAAGCGGCGTATTTTTGTGAGCAGCATTCTCCGTATGTTTCCGTACACATCCGTACTTATCCGTACAAATAAAGCGTTTAAAAAAATCACGGCAGAGTTGTGAAGTGATCACCAGCAGTTCAATCAAAGTAAAATGAGCAGCCGGTTGCAAACTCCGGTGTTTTGAGGCAGCTGTAAACGGATAACGGCACGGCAAAGCCATGCCCCGACGGACTTTTTTAAAAGTCGCCATGGTAATTTTTCTTTCTCATGTGTTACGCGCACAATTATATCCGGCAGGGATCCGGCTCGCCGTAAAATACGGCTCACGGTTGCGCGACAGCTCCCGATTTTCACGGGAATTCACCTGTTGTTCCGGACAAGAACTTTAACGATATTCAAACCCTTTTTGAATATCACGGATTTTATAATATACACCGGTTCGAGCATTATTGCAATAAAAACTGCTTCACAATTCACCGGGCAAGTTTTGAAATAAGAGTCCGCAACTTTTCCACACCGCGCAAAAAGATATTGGTTTTAAATTCGATCGCGCCTTTGGGACAATGTTCCTGACAACAGCAGCAGCGGATACACTCATCCAGTTTGAACTGCGGCTTGCCGTTGACGATTTTCAATGATTGAGGCGGACACATTTTTGCACACAATCCGCAGCCGATACATTGGTCAAAAGCAACTTCGGGGCGTGCCAGAAGTCTGTCGCGCAGCATCTCACGGATACCCGTCGGCAGCGGCAGTCCCCACTGGGATATCGGCGCAGGCGGGTCAGGCAGACGCAATGGCAAAAGTTGCGGAATATCCCCTTTACAGACAAATTCAGGAAGAATCCCACGTTTTTCAGCCTGAAGCACCGTCAGAAGATCCCGGACTCCCAAAAGCGGCGCCGTTGCCGCATCAAGTGCCAGCGCATCACTGGAACCTGCCACAAAATGACAATCCACCGGCGTTCCGCTGCCCGGTCCGTTGCCCTCCATGGCAATCACACCGTCAAGAAAGTTGAACTGCGGTTTCACTTCAAGGTACAAATCAAGCAGAAAATCCGCAAAAAGTTCAAAGTTGCGCCGCACCTTCAGGTGCCAGGCAAGGCGTTCACTCCCTGAAATAAAACCGAAAAGATTTTTTACGGCAAGGGTCAATGTCATCATGCCGTGCGTTTTTACTTTTGCCAGATTGACAACACAATCAAAGGCAAGGTGTTCAGAAGCCATTTCCGCATTTTTGAACGCAGCATTTTCCGGCAGTCGGCGCATTTTGTAATCGGCAAAGTTGGCACACATAACGCCCATTTCTGCAAGTTCATCGGCAATGCCCATATCTTTGAGGATAGCAGGAACAGAACGCACCGCAGGATTTTCCATAACCGCCACTTCTGCCGCACCCGCATCAAGAAAAATCCGCGCACACTCAACGATAAAGGCCGGATGCACACAGGCGGGATCTTCTGCCTTTTTCCAGGCAAGAAGATTCGGTTTGAGCATGACACGCTTTCCCTCAAGAGTTCCGAAAGCTTCAAGCTGGGGCGCAAAAACTTTTTTTATTGCACGATATAATTCTTCGCGTGAATAATTTTCAGCACGCGCAAAGGTTACTTCAGTCATAAGATTTCTCCGTAAAATAATTCTTTAATGTAATCTCTTTTCCCAACATTGTCAAGCGGACTTGATTTTTCTTCTCAAGAGAGTTATTTTAAGAGTGATGTCAAAAAAATAAAAAGGAAAAATCATGTTTAAATATCTGTCTGTTATTCCGGTGCTTCTTCTTTTCGTCTGCGGCTGTCTTTCTCCGCGCAACAACTATCTTGAAGCAAGGGATTTTGCCGATCTGCTCAAACGCGACGGACTGCCGGTTGAAAGTATCCGGGTCATTCCCGCCGATCCCTTCCGTGCCAGCAGCGCCGTTGCCATCAAAGTCGGAGACTCCGAAATCGGCGTTTACAAGTATGATATAACCAGCGATTTTCAGAGAAAACGCCTGGAAAAAATTGAAAAATCCAAGCGTATCCACATTGCCGGCATCCCCTACCCCGTCAAAGTTTACGGCTCGTTCATGTTTTTCGGACTTGAGAAAAACAAGCACAAACGCGCCATTTTAGAAACCATCAAAAGTTTCAAATAACTCTGAAATCATTGGCGGCAAGTCCGTCAATCTCACAATCGGTATAATTGATTTCAATAACGATTTCTTTCAAATCTGAAACGCGGTGGATCGTTCTGCCGATACCGGGGTGTTTTTCTGCAAGTTTCAATCCGGCAAGCGCGGCAATTTCACGGTAAATTTTGTAAAGGTGCGGCGTCTTTTCATCAAGCACACTTAACTCCGGTGCGCCGTTGAGATAAATTACTTTTCCTTTGCCGAGCGTATGACAGGTCAATCCCGGCGTACCGTCAATGGTTCCGGGAACCTGAGCATTTCCGGCAATCAGGCGGCGGGTGACGGGACGGGAAAAAGTGAACTCTTCTTCTCCGATCCGCAAAGTGTAACTTTCGGGCGTTTTTGCCATGAAGTCCACACGGCAGCCGAAAACAGATTCAAAGGGTTGAAGCATACCGTCTCCGGAATCAGTCACCAGAAGAACAGCACCGTTTTCCACCCGTTCAATCAGTTTTCTGTAATTGCCGCGGTCAATACCGGTACTTCCCGTAACGGCGGGCAGCCAGTAAAAAGAACTTTCGGGAATTTCTCCGCAACTTGAAGCAAATTCAACTTCAATACCGACTTGTTTTCCCAATACGAATGCGCCGTAAGCCGCCTGCCAGGCATCCTGTCCCGGCGTAGTGACAACCAGCGCATCTATCTTTCGGGGCGGCAGTTTGTCAATGCAATGCGTTTTGATTTCAAACATAACTTTTGACAAAGCGTGAAGTGCCGGAGGCGCTTTTCCGTCTGAGGAAAAAAGTCCCAACTCCCGTTCAATGGCAATTTTGCCGTAAGGGGCAAAGTCAAACTGATCCTGATCAAAGGCGCACCACCAGAGATACGCAAGGCAGTTGTGAACCAGCGCAGACATCACCGTTGCACGGATATAACCGCTGCGCCGCTCCTCAGAAACGATTCCCGGACCGAGCGTGCCGATTTCTTCAATGATGGCGGGTTTTCCTGAAAGTCCCCGGTAGTAGAGCGTTTCAGCCGTACTGTGAAAAATGGCAGGTACGGTATTGAGCGCACTTTTGCCGCAATGGGCGGTGAACAGGGGGTAAGGATGTGTGGTCAAAGCGTCATAAAGTTCCCCCTGCGCCTGTAAACTCCAGGGCGCACCGGGAGAAGCAGCAGCACCGTGCATACCTGTCCACACAGGGTGCTCCGGGTCTGCATTGCGGATACTTGCTGCAATAAAATCCAGCCAGTGCCATGAAGCGGCTTCAGAATTGTTGATATTTGACAGACAGTTGCACTCGTTTCCCGGCTCCCAGGCGACGATGGCGGGATGGTCTTTGAATGCGGAAACAAAGCCGCGGATGAAACGGCTTTCCCACTTGAGCGCCTCAGGGTCGGTGAAGAGATTGCGTCCCTCAAGCACACGGGGGACAAACAGTCTGCCGCTCATCCAGCCGGTCAGGAGGGCGACAACCAGTTTCAGATGATGTTTTTCTGCCAGATCAGCAAAAATACGGAATCTCTCAAGCATGACAGGAGATAAACCATCCTCGCCGGGCTTGAGAAAAGTTCCCTCCGGGAAACGCGCGTAACCGGCAGGACTTCCCGCCCCGGCACGGAGCATTTCCACCGGCTGAAAATCCTCCCACAACGGAAAGACCCGCAATAAAGTCATGCCGCTCAAAGAAATTTTTTTCAAATCTTCTTCAACTGTTTCGGCAGACCAGTTGCGCCACATATACATTCCGGCATGACTTGCCCAGTAGTTGCAGCCGCACAGAAGTTTTCCGGATTCAAGAACCATGGATTTCTCCTTTTTTCACTCCGCAGAAACCAGCAGAACAGCATCGTGCGGTTCAAGTGTCAACGTGTGCAGAACTCTTCTGCCGTCAAGCAGATCAACGCATTTTTCAGGCATCTGCAAAGATTCAAGAGTCTGAATTTTTGCCGTATCAGAAAAATTGACAACTGCCACAGCGCGTTTTCCGTCAACGACACCCTCAAAGGTATCCGCCCACGCATTGGGTACACTGTTGAACGGACGGACTTTACGCATACGGATATCCTGCGCTTTGGCCAGCAGCTCATTGCGGTCGGGGTCGATTAATCCCAGATGGTCACTGGTAAAAGACACGCCCGTCATAATGCCGCCGAGAACCGATATTTTTGCCTCGTTGCGGCTGTAAAACGCATTGTTCTGACGCGCCATCACCACATCCGGATCACAGCGGAACCAGCGGTCAAACATCCAGAAGTTGGCAAGAGAAATTTTAAATGCCGCCTCAATGGAGCAATCCAGCAGCTGCGGTTTTTCTTTTTTGGAAAAATAACGTGAGGTATCATTGCTCATACGGGCATTATCAACCAGTCCCAGACAGGGCAGGAACGGTTCTGAACATGCCATAAGAACCGCATCCGGAACCGCCTTGCGGATGGTTTCAAGCAGCAGACGGAAACCGCTGACAGCCGTTGCATTGCGGTCATAACGGACACCTTTTTGCAAACCGAAATAAAGTCCGTCCATTTTGAAATAAGTAAATCCCATGGCACGGAATGTTTTGAATACGTTGGCAATATGTTCACGCGCTCCGGGATTTGTGGCATCAAGGCACGCCCACAGATTATCCGGCGCAGGCGACCAGCCGGGAAGAACCGCCGTTTCCCCGTTCTCTTTTTTCACAAACCAGTCGGGGTGTTCGCGGTAAACTCTGCTGCCGGTGGAAGCAGTCGTTGGCATGGTCCAGATACCCGCACCGATTCCCGCAGACGTGATTTTTTTTGCAATCTCTTCAATGGGAGTCGGCCAGTTTTCATGCTGATCCAGCCAATCACCCTGAAAAGTCTGATATCCGTCGTCAATCTGGATGTAATCTGCTGAATAAGGCGTTCTGTTGGCGATCAGGGCATCGACATTTTCAAGCATGTTCTTTTCAGAAACATCTTTGTAGTAATAGTACCAGGAGCAGTAACCTGTCATATTCTTCTTTGCTTCGATCGGAGCAACGCCTGCTTTTTCAGCCGCAATATCGGCATATTGAGAGAGCAGTTCACGCCAATCATTTCCCTCAAGAATCACCATTTCTTCGGGAGACTCCCCCGCGCGGATTTCAGGCTGCCAGACTTCGATCCCGGTCAGACGGCGCTGTTCCAGAAGTACTCTGAAAATTGTCTGGGAGCGATGAGCCGTTACGGCTCCGGCAAGCAGAAAGTTTTCCCCTTTTCCGACAACGATCACATCACATGAGGAAACATCTCCTGTCATAAAGACCCCCGCAGACAGCGGCGGCATATCCACGAGTTTGATCATACTGCATTCGGATTTATAGATCCAGGTATCCGCCGGCAGATCAAGTTTGATAACAGAACGGTAACCGTTCCATTGTTCACTCCACTGATAATTCATAAAAGCAACTCCGGAATTTATTGAAAAAACAAGTCCGGAACAGCAGAACGGGAAAATTGCCGTCCCCGGACATCGTCTATACTTTAGCACTTAAAAAAGAGATTTTCCACACAAAAACAGAGAAAAAATGTCAAATTCCGTGAGATGGTGTTTTTTTGGCAGAAAAACTTGAGAAAAAAAGCAAAAGTCATTTGGAAATTGACAAGATTCGGGCTATCTTATAAACAAAAGAATTTTTCAGGTGTTTCAAGTTAAAATAAAAATAAACAAATGGAGTGTAAAATGAAAAATAAACTTTTGTTCGGAGCCCTGCTTTCCGGTCTCGTTTTTCTCGGTGCCGGCTGCGCCACAGATGCCCCTGAAGAAGACAAGTCAAAACTTCCCGCAGGAACCATCGAACCTGCCCGCGAAAACACAACACCTCTTGAAGAGGGTCCCGGCAGCAACAAGGGAGTCGGTGCCTGGCAGGACCCCGCCAGTTTCGGCGGCAACGTTGACAAGGACGGATGGCGTGAAGCGGATCCCTCCGGCAACAGACTCAACATGCCGGTCATCTACTTCAAGTACGATTCCGATGTACTGGTTTCCAGCGAAACCGCCAATCTGGATAAAATCGCCCGTTACCTGAGCGACAAGCCCGAGATGGGACTCGTGATCGAAGGTCACTGCGACCAGCGCGGTACCGAAGAATACAACCGTGCCCTCGGTGAACGCAGAGCCAATGCCATCCGCACTTATCTCGTCAAACGCGGTGTTGCTGATTACAAAATCAAAACCGTAAGTTACGGTGAAGACAAGCCCGCCGTTTCCGGTAATGGTGAATCCGCCTGGAAACAGAACCGCCGCGGTGTGCCGGTCCCGATGATTCTGCCCCGCTGACAGAAAAAACAGTTACATAAGGAACAGAAAATATGAGCAAAATCCGCAGTGAACACGTTTTCACCTCTGAATCCGTTTCAGAAGGACATCCTGATAAAGTCTGTGATCAGATCTCTGATGCCATCCTCGATGCCTGTTTGATGGGCGACCCCGACAGCCGCGTGGCTTGCGAAACGCTGACCACCACCGATTTGATCGTCATTTCCGGTGAAATCACCACCAAAAGCAAAGTCAACTGGCAGGAAACGGCTCTGGAAGCCGTCCGCAAGATCGGTTACACCATCCCCGGTATCGGTTTCAGTGATTCTGATGCCAAAGTCATGGTCGCCATCCACAAGCAGTCCCCCGATATCTCTCAGGGCGTGACTGAGGGCGAAGGACGCTTCAAGGAACAGGGTGCCGGTGACCAGGGTATGATGTTCGGTTATGCCAGCGATGAAACGCCGGAACTCATGCCTGCAACGATTCTCTACTCTCACAAGATTGTTGAAGAACTTGCCCGTCTCCGCAAGAGCGAACCTGAAAAATACCGCTATCTGCGCCCGGACTCCAAGAGTCAGGTTTCCATCCGTTACGTTGACGGGAAACCGGTTGCGGTCGAAACCATCGTCGTTTCCCACCAGCACTCTGCCGATATGCCGCAGGAATGGCTTGAAGATGTCGTCAAAGCCGTTGTTGCCAAAGTTATTCCCGCTGAACTGCTCAAAGGGGATATCAAATACTACGTCAACCCCACCGGACGTTTTGAAGTCGGCGGTCCCTGCGGTGACACGGGTCTTACCGGACGCAAAATCATCGTTGACACCTACGGCGGTGTCGGTTCTCACGGCGGCGGTGCTTTCTCCGGAAAAGACCCCTCCAAAGTGGACCGTTCCGCGGCGTACTACTGCCGTTACATCGCCAAAAACCTGGTCGCCGCCGGACTTGCTCACAAGTGCGAGATCCAGGTTGCCTACGCCATCGGTGTTGCCGATCCGCTTTCGGTCAACGTTGATACCTACGGCACCGGAATCATTCCCGACAGCGAACTGGAACAGGTCGTCCGCAAGGTCTTTGATATGCGCCCTGCCGCCATCATCGAGCAGCTGAACCTCAAGCACCCCGGCAACGGCTGGTGCTATCAGGATACTGCCGCTTACGGTCACTTCGGCAGAAGCCAGTTCCCCTGGGAACAGACCGATAAAGTTGCTGAACTCAAAGCCGCAGTGCAGAAGTAACAGTTGAAAATGGCAGCTGTACTGGGTGTGGGTTCGCCGCTGCTGGATGTGTTGGCAAAGGTTGATGACAACTTTCTTGCCCGGCACGTTTCCGGCGCAAAAGGCGGAATGGAAATGATCGGCTCTGAGGAACGTGCTGCGTTGATGCAGCTCCTCGGAGAAAACGTTGAATGGGTTCCCGGCGGTTCCGCCGGGAATACCGTATTTGCCCTTGCCCGCATGGGTATTGATGTTGCCATGCTCGGCAAAACCGGCAACGACTCCGAAGGTAAATATTACCGCAGTAAACTGGTTTCACTGGGCGGCAGTGACCGGGAGTTCTTTTTATCAGAAACAACGCCGACGGGGATTTGTCTGTCGCTGATAACCCCCGATGCGGAGCGCACCATGCGTTCAGATCTGGGAGCGGCTTCTCTGATGACGCCCGAAGACGTGCAAAAGGTGGATTTTTCACGTTACGGCATTGTTCTTATTGAGGGATATATGCTGTTTTCAGCAGCTTTTGATGCCGTCATTGAAAGTGCAAAAAAAGCCGGATGCAAAATCGCTTTTGACCTGGCAAGTTTTGAAGTTGTCAACATCTTCCGCGACAAAATCAATGCGCTGCTGGATGATGTGGATATCCTCTTTGCCAATGCCGATGAAGCGGCTGCCCTTGTCGGAAACATCCCCGAAGATGCGCAGCTTGAAGAACTTGCCAAACATTGCAATACCGCTGTCTTGAAACTCGGCAAACGCGGAGCCATGGTCAAACGCAACGGCGAAAAGGTCAAAGTTTCAGCGGAACTTGTTGAAAACCCCGTGGACACCACTGCCGCCGGAGACCTCTGGGCAGCCGGATTTCTTTACGGAATCGTCAAAAATCACGCCCTCGAAAACTGCGCCCGTTACGGTTCCATCCTTTCCGGAGAAGTTGTCAAAGTCATCGGCTCCCAGCTCCCGGATGAGTCCTGGAAAAAAATTGAAAAAGCCTTATCAATCAACTAATGGTGAATTATTATGGAATTTCAGATCAGAGATATCAATCTCGCCGATTTCGGCAGAAAAGAACTTGACATTGCCCAGCAGGAAATGCCGGGTCTGATGGCAACCAGAGCCAAATACGGCAAAGAACAGCCCCTCAAAGGCATCAAAATCATGGGCAGTCTGCACATGACCATTCAGACGGCAGTCCTCATTGAAACGCTGGTTGCCCTCGGCGCTGATGTCCGTTGGGCAAGCTGCAATATTTTCTCCACCCAGGATCACGCCGCCGCCGCCATCGCCAAAGCGGGCGTTCCCGTCTTTGCCTGGAAAGGTGAAACGCTTGAAGAATACTGGGAATGCACCTACCGCGCCCTCACCTGGCCCGACGGTTCCGGTCCGGATCAGATCGTTGACGACGGCGGAGATGCCACACTTCTCATCCACCGCGGCTGCGCTGCCGAAGACAATCCGGCGATTCTGGATGAACCCACAGATGTTGAAGAACTTAAAATCATCAATGCTCTTCTGAAACGCGAACTTGCCAAAGATCCTCAGCACTGGCACAAAGTCGCCGCCAATGTCAAAGGCGTTTCAGAAGAAACCACTACAGGAGTTCACCGTCTTGAACAGATGAGCAAAAAAGGCGAACTGCTCTTTCAGGCGGTCAACGTCAATGACTCCGTCACCAAGAGTAAATTTGACAACGTTTACGGCTGCCGTCACAGTTTGACCGACGGTATCAAACGCGCTCTGGACGTGATGCTCTCAGGCAAAACCGTCGTCATCTGCGGTTACGGAGATGTGGGCAAAGGCTGTGCCGAAGCGATGAGGAATGAACGCGCCCGCGTTCTGGTCACCGAAGTTGACCCCATCTGCGCGCTTCAGGCATGCATGGCAGGTTTCCAGGTCTGCACCGTTGAAGATGCCCTGCCCTATGCCGACTGCTACGTCACCTGTACCGGAAACTGCCATATCATCACCCTTGAACACATGGCAAAAATGAAAGATCAGGCAATCGTCTGCAATATCGGACACTTTGACAATGAAATTGAAATGGCAAGACTTGAAAGCTGTCCCGGCGTGACCAAGCTTGAAATCAAAGACAGCAGCTGCCCTGTCAGCCGCTTCACCTTCCCCGACGGACACAGCATTTACGTCCTCGCCGAAGGCCGTCTGGTCAACCTCGGCTGCGCCACCGGACACCCCTCTTTTGTGATGTCCAACAGTTTCACCAACCAGACTCTGGCGCAGATCGACATTGCCCGCAATCCCGACCGCGCCGCCGGTGTCTATCTGCTGGATAAAAAACTGGATGAAGAAGTTGCCCGTCTCCATCTGGATAAACTGGGCGCAAAACTCACCGTTCTCTCTCAGGAACAGGCCGACTACATCGGCGTTCAGGTCGAGGGTCCGTACAAAGGTGAAAACTATCGTTACTGAGGTAAAAAAATGACTAATCCCATTGAAAAAGCAGATGTGCTGGTTGAGGCACTTCCCTATATTCAGAAATTCCGCAACAGCCTGATGGTCGTCAAATTCGGCGGCAGCGCCATGGAAGACCCCGAACTGGTCAGAGGTGTCATGCGTGACGTTGTCATGCTTGAAGCCATCGGCGTCCGTCCCGTTGTCGTTCACGGCGGCGGAAAGGCGATTTCAGCCGAACTTAAAAAGCAGGGTATTCCGGTCAAGTTCGTCAACGGACTGCGTTACACCTGCGATCAAACGATTAAAATCGTTGATGATGTTCTCCACAACGAAGTCAACAAAAATCTGCTTGCCCTCGGCGAAGCTGCCGGCGGACGCATGCAGGGACTTTCAGGCAAAAGCATTCTGAAAGCGAAAAAGACCCTCTCCGTCAATCCCGCCACCGGCGAAGGAGAAGACGTGGGCTTTGTCGGCGAAGTCACCGGTGTCAACACCACCCCGATCTTTGAGGCTCTTGAAGCGGGATTGATTCCCGTTGTCACGCCGCTGGGAACCGGTCTTGACGGCAACACCTACAACATCAACGCTGATACTGCCGCCTGCAAGATCGCCGAAGCACTCCATGCCCGCAAGCTGGTTTTCATGAGCGACGTCCCCGGCATCCTTGCCGACTGCAGTGACGAAAACAGCGTCATTGCAACCATCTGCACCACAGACATTGATAAACTCATTCAGGACGGCGTTCTTTCCGGCGGAATGCTCCCCAAGATTGCCAGCTGCGTTTCCGCGCTTGACTCCGGCATCAACAAGGTCCACATGATCGACGGCAGACAGAAACACTCCCTGCTGCTTGAAATTTTCACCTCCAACGGCGTGGGAACCCAAATCGTCCGTCCCGACTCGGTCATGTAATCATGCGTTCCATCGTTCTCATCGGAATCAAACATTGCGGAAAAAGTACTCTGGGCAAGCTCCTTGCCCGGAAGTACGATCTGGAATTCGTTGATTCCGATGCAGAGATCGAAAAACAGTTTTATATGGACAGCGGCAGCCGCTGTTCCTGCCGCGAAATTTTCAAATATCTCGGCGAAGAAAAGTTCCGCGAGTTTGAAGCCCTCATCATCCGCAGATTGATTTCCGGCACCCCCCGGGTCATCGCCCTCGGCGGCGGCGCCGTTTCAAATGCTTTTCTCAGTTTCGAAGCCTTGAAACAACTCGGCAGAATCGTCTGGTTGGATATCAATGAAGACATCGCCTACAAGCGGGTCATCAAAAACGGTCTGCCCCCCTTTCTGGCTGATGCCGCAGATCCCCGCCAACGCTTTTCTGAAATGAACAAAAAACGCCGCGAAGATTTTGCAAAAGCGGCAGATATCACCTTTTCCATTACTGAAGAACTTGACAAAAAAGCGGCAGCAGATCAACTGGCTCTGCTTTTGGAAGGATAAAATATGAGTGGCAACTCTTTCGGCAATTTATTCAAAATCACAACTTTCGGAGAATCCCACGGTCCGGCTCTCGGCGTCGTCCTTGACGGCGTTCCCGCCGGTATAGAACTGGATGTTTCCTTTATTCAAAAAGAACTTGACCGCCGCAAACCCGGACAATCCAAAGTTGCGACCCCAAGAAATGAAGCCGATCAGGTGGAAATACTCTCCGGCGTATTTGACGGCAAAACCACCGGAACCGCCCTTGCCATGCTCATTCGCAACAGCGATCAGCACAGCAGAGATTACTCCAATATCGCTCAGGTCTTCCGTCCCGGACACGCCGATTTCGGCTACACCGCCAAATACGGTTTCCGTGACTACCGCGGCGGCGGACGCTCCAGCGGCAGAGAAACCGCCGCAAGAGTTGCCGCCGGTGCCGTCGCTAAAAAGTTTCTCTCTTCTTTCGGTATCTGCGCCAAAGCCTGCGCCGTTGAAATCGCAGGAATCCCCGCTCCCGTTACCGATTGGAATGAGGTCGAAAATAACATCGTCCGCGCCGCCGATAAAGCCGCCGCCAAAAAAATGGTCGATGCCATCATGGCATGCCGCAATGAAAATGACAGCTGCGGCGGTATCGTCTACTGCGAAATCAACGGTGTTCCTCCCGGTCTGGGTGAACCCGTCTTTGATAAACTCGATGCCCTCTTAGCTCACGCCATGCTCTCCCTCGGCGCCGTCAAAGGTATTACTTTCGGCGACGGTTTTGAAGCTGCCGCCCAACGCGCAAGCGAACACAATGATTCTTTTCTCGGCAACGGCAAGTGGTCCGGCAATCACTCCGGCGGTATCCTCGGCGGTATCTCAAACGGCAATACCATCAATTTTAAAATTGCCGTCAAACCCACACCATCCATCTCCCGCATTCAAAAAACAGTTGACGCCAACGGCAACGATACCGACCTTGAAATCACCGGTCGCCACGACCCCTGTATCGTCCCCAGAATCATCCCCGTCGTCGAAGCCATGGCTCACCTGGTCATCGCCGACTGCCTCCTGCAACATCGCTGTTCCCGATAAGGGGAGATGGTCTTGTGGGGAGGGGAAAAACCTCTTTTCACGAGAAAAGAGGTTTTTCCCCTCCCCACACCCCAC
>SUVX01000071.1 GCA_015061725.1 Lentisphaerota bacterium | reverse complement strand
GTGACGTTCCGCCGCCCAGAGTTGCCGGAAATCGTGTATGAATTTGATTCTGCCCGTGGCAACAAACTTGAGAGCGCACTTGCCCGTGAATTTACGGCAACTCTGGGCGGCGGAACGTCACGGGGCATGGCGTTGCGGTTCGGTATGAATTTTCCTGCCGGACAAAAACGCATGTCTCCCGTCTGGGCAAAGGATGGAAAGAGTGATGTGTTAAAGTTTGGAAATGGTACTTATCTGCATTTTCCATCCGGTATTTTTCCGAATGGTGCTTTTACGCTTCAAATGCGTTTCAAAACTCTTTCCTCTGCCGATCAATGGCTGTTTCACAATGGTTTCAGCCGTCAGGCGGGTATCGGTGCAGCGATCATTGGCGGTAAACTTTTTTGTTCCTATGCCTCCGGTTCCACCGGGTTCGGACACAGTTTGAACCGCCTGCCGACGACGCTGAAAGTTGTTCCCGGCGTGTGGCATGATCTGGAAATCGCTTATGATTTGAACAACATGCAAATCAAACTTGACGGTGAAAAAATCGCATTTCCCTTCAAACTGCGTCCGGCATGGACTGCGCCATCGCTTTTCGGCTGCACATTCAATTTTCCCGGCTCCGGTGCCGGATTTGCCAAACCGCAGCCGTTTGATGGATTTTTGAGCAAACTGCGTATTAAACACAGTGCTGATATAAAAATTGAACAACCCAAAGTCAAAGAGGTGATTTTATGAAAAAAACATTGATTGCGGCTTTTTTTGCCGGAGCCGTCCTTTCCGGAAGTGCTGCAGAAATTGACATCAACGGTTCTTTTACCGGAAACGGATTCGGCGGAAAGGGATTTAACTGGTATACCAATTCTTATTTGAAACCCAAAGTCACCCGTCATCAGATGAACGGCGGCATCGCCATTGAGATCAAATCCATGAATGGCAAAGATGGACAGGTGTATTCCGGTCCCATCCCCGGAAAAGCAGGAGATGTTTTCACACTCTCTGTCATGGCAAAAGGAAGCGGTGAAGGACGTTTGGAACTTATGCTGTACGATAAAAACAAACGCTATACCGGAACATTGAAATCCGTTGTGTTCAAAGTCAGTAAAGAGATGGTCAAATACACCAAAGAGTTTACTGTTCCGGCACAGTCCGGCAAAGAAACAGCCTTTGTCCGTGTTGCTTTTACAACACTCAAAGGGGGAGAGATTTATTATCAGAACGCAAAACTTGATAAAAAATAATTTTGCTGAATATGAACAAACGTTTTTTGCATCTGGACTTCAAAGGTATCGTTCCCGCCTTTGAAGCATTGGAAGAATATTTCAGATATTTCAAAGATTGCGGTTTTTCGGGAATCGTTTTTGAGTTTGATTGCCGTGTGCGCTGGCGTTCCTGGCCCGGCGCCGGAATGCCGGAATATTCTGCGGAACAGGCGGCCAAGATCGTTTCCCTTGCTGAAAGTTACGGCTTTGAAACGATCCCGCTGATGCAGATACAGGGACATCTGGAGTGGGCTTTGGGGGAAGAGCCTTATGCCAATTTGCGTGAAAATAATTACTTCACCCTCTGTCCGTCGGCTCCCGGCGCAAGAGAACAACTGTTTGCCTGGATGCAGGAATTGCGTGAAATGTTCCCGAATTCCCGTTACATCCATCTCGGAGCAGATGAGGTTCTTCACATGGGGTTGTGTCCTCTCTGTCGTGCAAAATGCGGTGAAAACGGCGATAAATTCAAACTTTATCTGGAACATGCCACCGCGCTCTGCCGTCAGGCGGAAAAACTGAATTTCCGCCCCATGATCTGGGGAGATATGCTTCTGGGTGAATCCGATCCTGTTGCCGCCGCAAAACAACTGCCTGAAAAGACGATCATCGTTGACTGGAAATATTGGGGACGCGGTCCGCATAAAAGTACGGAAACACTCAAAAAGTCCGGACTTGAAGTCTGGGGAGCTTCAGGCGTGCAGTGTGCCTGGTATGAACACTTCCGCCAGATACTGCCGTTCTATGAAGACAGACTTGAGAATATTCTCGGCTGGCATAACTTTGACGGTACAGTCATCCACACCACCTGGGGACGCTCCGGCAACAAATACGGGGTTTATCCGCCCTGGCTGATGACTTTGCCGCTGTGGGTTGCGGCGGGTGATCCCGAACGCTGGGAGAAACATCCGTGGAAGGCGGGTGTTGAAAAACTTTCACGTCTGCTCCGGCGGGCGTTGGAGTTTGAACTGGTAAGGCTCCCCGCTGAAATCCGCAAATGGGAAACCCGCTGCCGTCTGGAAGAAGAAAGCCGGGAATATCTTGCGCTCGGTGTGGAGTTTCAAATCCTTGTCAACCGTCTGCTGGAAATCATATCCGATTACGACTCCCAGCTGGAATCCCGCCGTTTTGTCGGCATTGATCCGCGGATCATGGAGCGTGACCTGCTTCACGGACCTCAAAAACTCCGCAAGGATCTGGATGCACTTCTGCCGAAGCTTGCAGCAGTTTTTGACCGCAATCAACTGTCGGCAAAAGAGGAGTTTCTTGCAGAGTTTTCATCTCAGTTCCGGCGTCTGGATGAGGTGAAACCGTTTGAATTGCAGAAATAATCAGGGAATATATTTATGTCATCTTACGAAATAAAACACGGTCAGCTTTGTTATACTTTTGCCGGAAACGGTATGCTTCAGGGAATTTTTATGCCTGAAGAGTTCGGTTCCGTCAATCTGATCAGAGAAACTTCCACTCTGGTTCTTTCTTATGTTGACGGCAGAGTATTTTTTCCGGCAGCCGGAAAAATCGCTCCTGTCAGATGGAAATCGCGCAACGGCGCGGAAATGTTTGAATTTGCCAATCTGCCGTTTGCGGATTCTGAGGGAAAAATTGAGCCGGGACTGCGCCTGACTTTGAGATATGAACTTTTTTCTGACGGTACGGCATTTGTGGATGCTTTCTTTCTGGGAGAACAGGAAAAACGCGAATCCATCAACCGTTTTGAATTGACTATTCCTCTGGATTTTTCATCATTTGAGACAAAGAGATGGTCATTGACTTACCGTCCGAAAAAGATTGACGGCGCACTGATCCAGACTTCCACGCCCGACCGCAATATGCTGCCGGGCGTGGAGCAGATCATGGAACACAGCATCTTTCCGCTGGCGGGCTTCAACCTCTGGCAGAAACAGGGTCCCTCCTGTTACGCGGAGTTTGTCATGGAGTCTGACAATGTGCTTTCGGGCAATCCTGCCAACAACCGGTCTGCGGTCACTTGGAAAGATGAAAATCCGACACTTTCCTGGAATTTTCAGACGGCACCGGAACCGCCCCGTTTCGGTCCCTGGCAGTGGCGCAACCGCTGGGGCTGGGTCATTGCTCCGGCGGCGCAGACGAGACATTATCCGCCTTTTCAGATGTATCACTTCTTTGACAACATCAACCGCTATCCTGAAGATGAAGCTCTTGAAGCGATGGCAAAATCCGGGGCGGATGTTCTCATTCTGCACGAAAACTGGCGGACTGATGCCCAGAACGGCGGACAGCCTTATGATGAAGAAAAATTCCGTCATGTCATTGATTTTGCCCATTCCAGAAATATCCGTGTGATGGTTTATATCCGCGGCAACGAGGATTCTGTTGTTGAAGAATATGCCGACTGGTTTGATAAATACTTCATCCGCAACTACGATGGCTTGTATATGGATTACGGCGGTCCGTTCCACAATCAGACGCCGCCGGATGAGTCTGCCCAGGGCGGCAGACTGCATTTCAGAAAGCACTATCTTGCCAATCGCAGACTGCGTGAAATCGTTGGAAATGACGGACTCTTTTTTAGTCATACCGGACCCATGTTCAGTGCGCTGGGCATGACCGGCGGCTGTATTGACGGTTATGTGTCAGGAGAGGGGGAACGGGGATTGTTGATCCGCAGCCGTCTGGACCATGCTTATTTTTCAATGGCATCTGTTTGTGCCGGAACGATGTGGACTGCGGCATTTCCCGAATACAGTTCTCCTGTGATGATTCCCTATCTGGCATCGGCGGGACAATCTGCGCACCTGCCGCTGGGAGTTCAGTTTCCCAGTTCATCTCTGGCACATCCGCCGGTGCCGGGAATCGGCGATGTGAATTTCAGACCTCTCTGGAAACTCTGGCATCTGATGAAGGGCGAAAAAGATTTGCGTCTTTTTAACGATTACAACTGCCGTGATGTCTTTCATTTTTCTGAAAATGTCACCCGTTATCTGATGGTTTCAGAAAAAAGAGCCGTTTGCATTTTTGCCAATATTTCAGGAGAAACTGTTGAAGTTGATCCATTTGTCAACTGTGCAAAGGCGGGGATTTCTGCCGGTTTGAAAACAAAGATTTGTCAGCCGGACGTGTCTTCTCCCGGAAAAGCCGCAGACTTTGACGGCAGAATTTTTGATCTGCCGCCATACGGTGTTGCCGCTGTCGTGTGGGGAGATGCTGATTTTGAAGCGTATGAGCTGCCTTATCCGGAACTTTCTCCGCTGGGGATCAAATATCAGAATTACGTTGAGGCGCAGCGCAGTTTCCGTGCCGGAAAAGAGGCATCTGAAAATTGGTATATCCGTATCAGTGTCAAAGATTTGCCGGTTCCCTATGAGTACTCAATGACGGTCGATTTGTACGATAACCGTTTTGAGTTCCATGAAATCATTGATGGAAAATATAACAAACTCGGGTACTTTGCCAAAGACGGTTTCCGTAAAGATCCGCCGGAGCAGAAGGATTTTGTAATGGCGGGCGAAGAATCCGTCTGGATACCTCTTAAACAGCTTCTGGGAAAAGGTAAAAAGCATCTGGCAATCCGCAGTATGCACCGCGGGGACCGCTATTATGTTAATCTGCCTTTTTATTCATTCATCGAACTTGAAGTTGCCCGCACGCCGGGAAAAGCAGAATACCGTCTGTTTTTCCTCAATGAACTGGAGGACGACCGGTCTTATCTGCATTTTGATCTGGATTTTAAATAAAATACCGTTCAATATGACCAGCGGTCTCCCTCAATACATACGCCGGTTTTTTTGACCTCTTCACAAGGTTTTGAAGGAGAAAAAAACGGACTTTTACGGACGTTTTTCTGATAATCAATTCGTCCGTAAGAGTCTGTAAATGTCCGTATCTGTCCGTAAAAATCCCGCTGTCAAGACAATAATTCCCTCAACAAATACCCCGCTTTTTTTATTGCTGACCCGGTTTCCAGACGAGGGGATGGTCGATGTAATCGGGGTAGGGTTCGCCTTCGGAGGGGTAGACGCTTTCGCGCAGATCATAGGTCGCATCAACAGCCGCTTTGACAAAGTTGATGGAGTTGCGGGCAGAAAAGTGATGTGAACGCGGTTCGTAACCTCCTGAAACGAGAAAGTTTCCGGGGACAACGTAATCAATGTAAGCCGTTGAAGCAAAGGCGATGAAAGTTCTGCGGAAGGGACTGTGCCATTTGATTTCCTGACCGAGTTCGGCGCAGGGTTCTCCGGGGAGTCCGACAAAGCAGACATCTCCGATGGAAATGCACTGGATCTCAAGCTTTATATTCGGGCTGCCCTGATAGAAATCCGGCAGATTGCTCTGGTCGTCAAGGTATTTTTTACGCAGAGGAACGGTAAATTTCTTTGACAATCCGCCGACTTTAACATTCTGCATGCAGTATCTGTCTTTGTTTCTTGTGGCGGCAATGTGACTGCGCAGGGCGGCTTTTGCCAAACGTATGCCCATTTGACGGGCGGCATCAGAACCCAATTCATCTTCTTTGGGAATCATGTCGCCTGCGGCACCTGAAACGAACATACATTCTGCTCCGGTTTGAGCAGTGATATAATTTCTGAATGCGCCGGGAAAGTCTGCTGAAATTTTGAGTCCGCCAAGCCCCGGAGCATGTCCCGCCAACGGGTGCGCGGCGTAGTTGCCGATGATGTAGAGAGGAAGCTTTTTGACAGGGTCCATAAAGAAAAGACATCCGAGTTCCTTGTCGGCGAAACCGTCGCAAAGCGGACGCATTTCATTGTATGACGGGAGGAAGGACGCGTGATTGTCAGGAGTCACATAACGGCGGTTGAGATTTTCATCAACTTGTGTTGAGTAGAAATAACAATCGGCATCCTGCAGTTTTGCAGTAAGTTTTTCTGTTTCTTCTATGATTTTTTTGCTCAGATCATCCATGTAGGAACAGTGAAGCAGATGTTCATAACGCGGTTCGCAGATGGTCTGGGGACCGGAATGATTGTGGGTGCAGGTGAACATGACGGAACTTGGGGGAATTCTCAGAATCGTTGCACAGGCTGCACGGCAATGGGTGATGAAACCTTCATCAAGAGCCTGCAGGTCAAAACTTATCAAAAGAACTTTGTTTTCTCCGTCATCGCAGAGAAGTCCGGTCATAAAGATATCATCTTCGATCATCACAGAGTGATCTGTCATGCTGTAACCGGCAACCAGAGCGCCGATTTCGGGATTGATTTCCCGTCTGAAAAATGCGATTTTCATAATACGTTGCATCCTTTCTTTTTGCCTTGAAATCCAACACTGCTTAATGTACCATGAAATTATTTTTTGTCAAGTGCATTTTTTCTGCTTGCAGAAGTGTGCTTGAAGTTGTATATTACAGAGATTGATTCTGAGTGTTTTTGACTCGGGTGTTTTTGTAGAACAGAATTTTTTGTTTCCGGAAGAAACAGGAGGCTGAATCATGGCTAATTTCGGTGATGTTGTTCAGGAATATTATGTGCAGAAATTCCGTCAGAATGCGGAAGTCCGTCAGAAAAGACTGCGTTCGCTGGATGGAAAAGCGGCGGCGCAGCAGTATGTTGAAGAGGTTAGAAACCGTATCCGCAAATCTTTTGCGCTCCCGACGGAGAAGTGTCCGCTTGACGCGAAAATCACCGGTACCATACAGCGCAACGGATACCGCATTGAAAAAGTGATTTATTTCAGCCGTCCCGGATTCCCCGTGACTGCCAATATGTATATCCCCGACAATCTGCAGGGACCTGCGCCCTCTGTGCTGTTTGTCTGCGGACACTCTTTCAACGGAAAAGCCTCAGATGCCTATCAGATGGCAATGCAGAGTTTTGCTCTTCAGGGATACGTTGTCCTCGGACTTGATCCCTTCGGTCAGGGCGAACGTCTGCAGTACGGAAAAGACTCCGGAATCACCGTTTGTTCTGAACACAATCACTTCAACCGCCGTCTGCTGCCGCTGGGGGATTCCACCGGCAACTGGCGTGTCTGGGATGCCATCCGCGGCGTTGATTATATGCTGACCCGCAAAGAGGTCGATCCTGATAAAATTGCGGTCAACGGCAACTCCGGCGGCGGCACGATGACCAGTTTGATTTTTGCCGTTGAGGATCGTGTCTGCATGGCAAGTCCCAACTGTTATATCACCACCTGGCTGCGCAACGTTGAAAACGAACTGCCCGTTGATGCCGAACAGATTCCCGCCGGATGCGCTGTTGACGGCGGAGAAATGGCAGATCTGCTCATCGCCGCTGCCCCCCGTCCGATTTTGATTCAGGGACAGAAAAACGACTTCTTCGATTTGCGCGGAACCCGCGAAGCCTATCTTGAAGTCAAAAAAGTTTACGAACTTCTCGGCTACGGTGACAGAGTCGGATTTTTCTACGGTCCCCAGGGACACGGATACTCCATTCATCTGCGCGAAAACTGCTACCAGTTCTTCAATAAATTCATGGGACTGCCCGGATTTGCCGACGGCAAAGAACCATCTGCTGTTGCTGAAATTCCCGAAGCCGAACTTTACTGCACTGAGGATGGAAGCGTGCTGAATATGCCCGGAAACAAAACTGTTCACGATTTTATCGCCGATAAAGTTGCTGAAGTCAAAACTGCCCGCAAAGCTTTGGGTGCTGATGAACTGCGCGAAAAACTTGCCGCTATGCTTGGAATCAAAAACACTCTTCCGCTTGCGCCTTATTACCGTCAGCTGCGTCCGGCATGTCTGGGCGAAAAGAAAGATAAAATCTTTTCACGTTATCTGATGGAAACTGAAGAAAATATGCGTGTCCCGATGTTCCTCTATCAGAGACCCGAGGCATATTACCACATTCCGCAGGATCTGGGAGACGTTGAACTTTATGTGCCGCATCAGGATGCAAAGGAGGAAATCCTTGCAATGAATCTTCCTGAAGGCAAGTTTATTTTCGGTGTTGATTACCGCGGTGTCGGCGAAGTCCGTCCTGACGGCTGCGACCAGTATTCAAGAGATTTCTTTGCTCCCTATCTTTACGACTATCACTTCGCTTCTTGCGGACTGCTGCTTGGCAAACCCTATGTCGGCGGACGTGTTCTGGATATTCTCAATGCGATTGCTCTGCTCAAACAGCACGGCGCACAGAAAATCACCCTGCGCTGCTCCGGTATCGGTCGGATCGTTGCGCTCTTTGCCGCCGTCATCGCCCGGGTTGATTATGCACCTGACAAGGCTCTGGGCAATGCCGCTGAAGCGTGTCTTGACAGATTGGCTCCCATTCCGCAGTCCATGCTGCCTGAGGGATTCCTTACTTTGACTGATTTTGATGAATTGGCAAAATTGGTTTAATTAAATTTCGGAGATAAAAATAATGGCAAAAGGTACAGTTACCCAGAAAATCATTGATGCACACTATGTATCCGGAAGTAAAGTTCCCGGAGAACCCGTTGCAATCAGAATCGATCAGACTTTGACTCAGGATGCCACGGGCACTATGGCTTATCTTGAACTTGAAGCGATGAAAACGCCGAGTGTCAATACGGAACTTTCTGTTTCCTACGTTGACCACAATATGATGCAGAACGGTCCTGAAAACCGCAACGACCATCTGTATCTGCAGACGGTTGCCGCCAATAAGGGCGTGCTTTTCTCTCCTCCCGGAAACGGCATCTGCCATCAGCTGCATCTGGAACGCTTCGGCGCACCGGGCAAAACTCTGATCGGTTCCGATTCCCACACGCCCACCGGCGGCGGTGTCGGTATGATGGCTATCGGCGCGGGCGGACTTGACGTTGCGCTTGCCATGGCGGGAAAACCCTTCCACATTCCGTATCCCAAAGTGATCGGTGTGAAACTTACCGGTAAACTTTCTCCCTGGTGTGCGGCAAAAGATGTTATTTTGAAACTGCTGTCTATTTTGACCACCAAAGGCAACGTCGGTTCCATCGTTGAATATTTCGGTCCCGGCGTGGAAACGCTGCCGGTTCCCCAGCGTGCCACCATTACCAACATGGGCGCAGAACTGGGTGTCACCACCAGTATTTTCCCCTCTGATGAAACGACGAAAAAATGGCTCATCCAGCAGAACAGAGAGGCTTCTTTTGCGCCGCTTTGTGCCGATTGCGATGCGGAATACGACCGTGTGATTGAAATTGATCTTTCTGAAATCGTGCCGCTTGCCGCCTGTCCCTCAAGTCCCGACCAGATCAAGACGGTTGCGGAAATTGCCGGAACCAAAGTCGATCAGGTGTTGATCGGCAGCTGTACCAACGGCGGTTATCGTGACCTGGCACTGGTTGCGATGGCGTTGAAGGGAAAGAGAATTTCTCCCAACGTAACTCTGGGAATTGCTCCGGGCAGCCGTCCGGTGCTGGAAATGCTCTCACGCAACGGACTGCTTGCCGATCTGGTTGCTGCCGGCGCCCGTATTCTTGAAGTCGGCTGCGGCCCCTGTATCGGTCAGGGACAGAGTCCCGCCAACGGAACTGTCAGTGTCCGTACCTTCAACCGCAACTTTGCCGGACGTACCGGCACCAAAGGCGATCAGGCTTATCTGGTCAGCCCCGAAACCGCCGTTGCCGTTGCTTTAACCGGAGAATTCACCGATCCCCGTAATCTCGGCTTTGACTGCCCCGTTGTGGAAGAACCCGAAAAGTTCTGGAGCGATGATGAATTTTTCCAGAAACCCGCCCCCGGAACTGAAATCATCCGCAAGCCCACGATCGGCGAACCGCCGCTCAATAATGCTCTGCCGGATGAATTGAACGGCGAAGTCGTTATCAAAGTCGGAGATAAAATCACCACCGACCACATCATGCCTGCGGGCGTTCACCTGAAACTGCGGAGCAATATTCCCGCCTATTCAAAGGTGGTGTTCGAGTGCTTTACCGAAGCGGGCAAACCCTCATTTGCCGAACGTGCCGCAGCCGTCCGCGATGCGGGCAAAGCCGGTGTCATCATCGGACGCGACAGTTACGGACAGGGTTCCAGCAGAGAACACGCCGCCATCTGCCCGATGTATCTGGGCGTGAAAATCGTTGCGGCTCTTGCCATTGAACGTATCCACCGTGCCAATTTGATCAACTTCGGTATCATTCCGCTGCTCTTTGCCGATCCTGCGGACTACGAGGCGATCGAGCAGGGCGATGCACTTCTGTTCCACGGTCTGCGCGGACAGCTGGCTGTCGGCAAGCCCGTTACCGGAGAGCTGGTCAAGGCGGACGGAACGAAAAAAGAGATCATCTTCAACCATCCGCTTTCCGGAGAAGATATTGTGATGATCCTTGCAGGCGGCAGACTCAACTGCCCGTAAAACATCAACCATATCAAGCCGGAGAAACTGTCATTCTCCGGCTTGTTTTTCTTTTTAATTTTTGTGTAAATGAATATCATCGCATTCCTTTTTATTGTTATCTCGGCGGTTTTGCATGCCTCGTGGAATCTGCTTGCCAAGAAGTCGCGCATGTCGCTGGCATTTTATACTGTCATCTGTTCAACGGCGGCGACATTGTGGCTGCATACGCAGCTGTGGACGCCCGTTCCCATCTGGAAAATGCCGTGGCAGGTATTGGCGCTGATCGCCTGTTCCGTTGCCAGTGATGTGATTTACTGTAAAGGGTTGATCCACGCTTACCGGAAACTGGAAATGTCCACGGCTTATCCCATGATGCGGTCACTTCCTCTGGTTTTTACGGCATTGATCACCTCTTTCGCCGGATTGGGACGTCCGCTTTCTGCCGTCGCCATACTGGGAATGTTTGTGGTATTCGGCGGTTGTCTGCTTATGCCGATGGCAAAATTGTCGGACTTTAAACTATCAAACTATTTCAATAAAAATATCCTTTTCATTCTCATCGTTGCTCTGGGAACGACGGGATACACGATTTTTGACAGTCAGGGACAGAAAGCGCTGCTTGCGGTGCATCCGGAATTGTCAAAAGTGATGGCATCCATCAGTTATTATTCCACACGCGGAATTATTCTCTCTACAACGTTGTGGATTTGTACGTGTCTTTCTAAAGAAGATTTGGCAATCGCCAAAAATTTCTGGCTCAACCGTGATAAGAGTCCGGTACTTGCGGGCATATTTGCCTCATTGTCTTATGTGCTTGTGCTGGTTGCGATGAATTATGTGACCAACGTTTCTTTTGTGCAGGCATTCCGTCAGATGGGACTGATTTTTGCCATGCTTGCGGGTATTTTCATTTTGAAAGAACGCAGTACCGTTCCAAAGGTTCTCGGCTGTGCATTAATCGTTGCCGGATTGATTTTATCGGTGATTAAATGACTTCTGACGGAGAATTTCAAGTATGGGAAACCATGCGCCTGCGGGAATTCAAACATAACGGAGAATATGTGACTGTTCCGGACACCTGGGCGTTTGTTCCCTCTGGTGATCCCGGCTTGACCCGCCGCCTCAAAGCAACCGGCGAATGCTGGATTGTGGTTTACAAAAGAAAAAACCGCATTGAATCCAAAGGATTGTGGACAGATTCTTCACGCATAGAGCAGATCAAAGCCGAACTTGAGGAGGAGCGTTCCAGTCCGGAATATCTCAAAAAACTTGAAGCGGCGCGCCGGGCAAGAATTGCCAAACAGGATGCCTATGTGGTGGAGTTCCGTCAGGCGGTGGTGGATTTTCTCAACTTTGCGCCCTGTTATGAAGAGATGGCATGGGATATTGCCGATGCCGTGACCGATCAGAGTGTTCCCGTCGGCAGCGGTACGGTTGCAAGAACGGAGCGTATTCCGGTGGAAAAACGCGCAGAAGCGGCTGTGATAGCCTGGATGCGTCATCAGACGACGGCATACGATCACATGCAGATTGCGCGTATCCGCGGAGAGCGGCGCAACGTCCGCCGTGAACTTGCGGCGCAATCCAGAAAACTTCTTGAAAAGTACCGAAACGGCGAACCCGTTGACCCTGAAACGTGTCCTCTTGCCAAAGCGTTGAAGTAATGCGGCTTAGCAGACTCAGACAAAACGGACTATAACGGACTTAAACGGACAATAACGGACGATAAACCAGACCGTAATAATCCCTGAACAAATACTTTGTTTTTCTCAAAAACAGGCATTCCCCACGCTGCTTTTCAACGGGAGCAATAGATGTGAAGTTGCAAAACTTGCGTTTTGCAGTGAAGGTGTGAAGATGTGAAGTTGCCCCTGACGGGGGAGGATGTGTTTAAGATAACAGACTGTTCAAAAAAGCCTGTATTCTCCAATCTCAAAATACTCCGCTTTTTTTGAAAAGGGTTGGGGTTTGGGGAAGGGGAAAACTTCTTTTCTCGTGAAAAGAAGTTTTCCCCTTCCCCAAGAACCATCAGCCTTTATCAGGAAAAAGCACTATTTCATGCCGGTTTTGTCAACGGTGAGGACGGGGGATTTTTTCCATCTGCGTTTGGTGATTTCGATGAGGGTGACGTTGCCCCGGATGTCGATCAGGACAGCTTTTTGAGGAGAGCCTGAGAGGGTAAAAAGTTTCCAGGTTGCGTTTCTGTTGACGGGTTTGAGTTTGGCGGGAACGACGGGACGTCCTTCGATATCGGTATTTGGCAGGGTGATTCTTGCGATGGCATTATTTTTGAGCATACCGTAAAGCAGCAGATTTTCTTTGCGGAAAAGCGCCTGGAATCCGGCGGGTTTTTCAGAGAGTTCCGTCGGGACAGTTTCGCGGTAGAGAACGGCTTTTTTGTCAGGTTCAACCAGAAGTATGCAACTTCCGGAATCATCGGCAATCAGGGCCTGCGTGGGAGAAAAACGCAGGGGGCTGTCAATACATTGCAGCAGGGCAGGGCGTTTTTCCTGAGAAACTCTGTATTTTTCAAATTTGTCTTTACCGTAAACGATAAGGGTTGTGTTGTCCGGAGAGAGGGCAAGGCGGGGAGAATTTACCAGACTGCGGAAAACTTCAGGTTTTTCCTTAATTTCATCAAGAGAAATTTCAGAGATAAAAGAAGAGCCTTCAACAGAGTACCACGCTTTGACACCGTCGGTGCAGAAAGAGGTGATTTTGCAGTCGGCAGGTGCGCTTTCTTTGGTGATTTTATTAAGTCTCAAATCAATTACCAGCAGAGAATCAGAAGAGTTGAACTCCTTTTGCGCCGCACTTGAAGCAAGTACCTTATCCGAACCGGGAATGAACATCACATCGCTGAGGCGTTTTTCGTTCAAAAGAACGCTGCGGATGATTTTGTTGTTGCGGATATTGATAAGGATCAATCTTGTGGAGTTGGGTTTGTTGTTTCCGCCGATTCTTTCTGCGATCAGCAAAACGGTTTCATCGTCAGAGAGAGTTGCTGAAATCAAATCCGCGCCGCCGGTGGCTTTGGTTGTAATCGGAGAGGGTTTCCACGAAAACGCAACATTATTTACGGCAAGTCTTCCGGCGGTGGAGCCGCGGGGAACGCCGGAATTGTTTTTTGCTCCGGGGGAGGGGATACTTGAAAAAGTTCCCGTTTGTTCAACTTTCGGACGGATATCTTCATTTTCGGAATAATAGACAGTTGTTTCCGCAGAAGCGCAAAAGAGTACAGAAAACAGCAGCACCGGCAGAAGAAAACGATGTTTCATGGCAATAATCCCCGTTTTAAATTTGAACTTTTGCTCTCAAAGAGTTATCTTATCTATATAAATATACACTGATAACAGGAATTTGTAAATATGGCTGTCAAAAAAAATTTCCTTGACCGCTTCAGCGAGAGGTTTGATGACCTGGATGCGGGGAGCCGTCAGGCATATATTCTGCGTCTGGCAAAGGATAAAGGTTTTCTGGAAACGGTCTTCAACTCCATTGAAGAGGGGGTGCTGGTCGTGGATCAGAATTTACGGATCCGCTATTTCAACCGGGCGGCGAAAAAATTATTGGGTCTGCCTGAAGATCTTTCAAGAATCCGCGTATCCCAGCTTCTGCGCGGTGTGAACTGGCGGCAGATCATTCTTGAAGACGAAGAAGCCTGGAGCCGTCTGGCACGGCAGGAAGTTGAAATTCTTTATCCTGAAAAACGCTTCATCCAGTTTTATCTTGTTCCGCTGCCGGAAGATACGAAACTTGCGGCGGTGATTCTGCGGGATGTGACCGAACACCGTAAAAAAACGCTTTCAGAACTTGAAAGTGAAACCGTTAAAGCCGTTTCCCAGCTTGCGGCAGGAGTCGCGCATGAAATCGGCAATCCTCTGAACAGTCTGTATCTCAACTTGCAGATATTGGAGCAGAGTATCAGCGATCCGGATGTCATGGAACGTGAGGAAATGGAAGATATGCTCCGTATCTGCAAGAGCGAAGTGGAGCGCCTCGACAGTATCATTCACGGGTTTTTAACGGAGATACGACCCGCAGTTCCTGTTTTTGAACCCGTGGATTTGCGGGAAATCGTAGTGGATGTGCTGAAATTCATGCGTTCTGAAGTTGAGGCGCGTCAGGTTGAAGTCAAGTGCAGCTGGGCGGCGGTACTGCCGTCCGTTACAGGCGACAGCAAACAGTTGAAACAGGCATTTTACAATATTATCCGCAACGCTGTACAGGCGATGACCAACGGCGGAACGCTGGAAATTTTCGGATATGCCGATGCGGAAAACTGGGTGATTGAGTTTGCGGATTCCGGCAGCGGTGTGGATTCCGAAAGATTGCGGAGTATGTTCAATGCCTTTGAAACCGGCAGGGCAGGGGGGAACGGTATCGGCACGATGGTCATTGAACGCGTGTGCCGCACGCACGGGGCGGATTTCGGTATCGTCTCCTCTCCCGGCAGAGGTCTGGTTTTTCAGGTGAAGTTTCCGCTGGGAAAACGCCGTTTGCGGCTGCTGGGGGATTCCTGATTATTTTATGCGTAAAATCATTCATATTGACATGGATGCTTTTTTTGCTTCTGTGGAGCAGAGGGACCGTCCAGAACTGCGGGGAGTTCCGGTCATTGTCGGCGGTTCTCCGGAACGGCGGGGCGTGGTTTCCACCTGTTCTTATGAGGCGCGGAAGTTCGGTGTACACTCTGCCATGCCCAGCGCAACGGCGCGCCGCTTGTGTCCGCAGGGCGTATTCATCGAACCGGATCACCGCCGTTATGTGGCGGAATCCCGGTGCATTATGGAAATTTTTAATGAAATCACCCCGCTGATTGAACAGGTTTCCATAGATGAAGCCTATCTGGATGTGACTGAAAACAGTTTCGGCTGGTCAAGTGCGACTCGAATCGCCCGCTATATCCGTCATGAGATATTCAACCGCACCGGACTTACGGCATCGGCGGGGGTGTCCTATAACAAATTTCTTTCAAAAATCGCCTCTGACTTTCAGAAACCCGACGGATTGACCGTGATACCGCCTGAAAAAGCGTTGGATTTTCTGGATGATTTGCCCATTGAGAAGTTTCACGGATTGGGTAAAGTTGCTGCACAGAAACTGCGCTCCATGAATATCCGCAGCGGGGCGGATTTAAGAAAATTGGATATGCCGGTATTGAAAAAACTTTTCGGCAAGTCCGGCGTATGGTTTTATTCTGTTGTGCGCGGTGTGGATGACCGTCCCGTAGAGCCTTGCAGCGACCCCAAATCCATCAGCCGGGAGATGACTTTTGACACGGATTTGACCGATGAACGGGAAATGCGGATCATTTTAAGAACGCTTGCCCGCAAAGTTTTCCGCCGTGCGGTGCGGCACGGTGTCGTCGGCAGAACCGCCAATTTGAAAGTGAAATTTTCTGACTTTAAAACCGTGACCCGTTCCGCCGGAAACGACAATGTGATTTCTTCAGGAGAGGAGTTGGGCGAACTTGCCGTAACTTTACTCCGCCGTACCGATGCCGGAAAAAATCCCGTCCGTCTGCTCGGCGTCGGTTTAAGCAGTCTGCAACCCTCTGACCTGCCGCAGATGGAACAGCTGAAACTGCCCCTGCCTGAATAAACACGCTGTTCCAGATAAGGGTCGATGGTTCTTGGGGAAGGGGAAAACTTCTTTTCACGAGAAAAGAGGTTTTCCCCTTCCCCAAACCCCAACCCTTTTCAAGAAAAGCGAAGTATTTTATAAAGCCGGGATATTCCCCTGTGGGGAATTATCTACCCATACAAGGGAAAGTATCCAAAGGAAAGGGTAATGCAGAATTCAGATTGCGGCAAAAGAGTGAATCTTTAACTTGAAATAACCCGGCGACGGTGTACATTATATTCCGTTATATTTTATAAGGGAGTTTTTTCTTATGACGTCGGCTTTTCAATCAAAATCCCGGTATCAGATGGATATGTGCCGGGGACCGCTGTTGCGGAAAATCGTTCTTTTTTCAATTCCGTTGATTTGTTCCGGGATCCTTCAGCTTTTGTTTCACACCGCAGACCTGATTGTATTGGGGCGTTTTGCCTCGTATCAGGCTCTTGCCGCTGTCGGCGTGACCAGTGCCATAACTCAGCTGCTTACGATTGTGTGTCTCGGTGTATCCATCGGAGCCAATGTGCTTGTTGCCCGGTACATCGGGGCAAAAGAACGCAGTCAGGTCTCGCGCAGCGTCCACACGGCGATCTCTTTTTCTTTACTGTCCGGGATATTTCTGATTTTTTTCGGATTTTTTGTCTCCCGTCCGGTTCTTAAACTTATGAATACGCCGGAGGAAATTCTGGATATGGCTGTGACCTATATGCGGATTTATTTTGCCGGTATGCCGGCTATCATGCTTTACAACTTCGGCAGTGCTGTTTTGAGAGCCTCCGGAGATACCCGGCGTCCCTTTTATTTTCTGGTGATCGGCGGAGTCGTCAATGTCATTTTGAATTTATTTTTTGTAGTTGTTTGCAAGTGGAATGTCGGCGGCGTGGCAACGGCAACGATCATTTCCCAGCTGCTTTCCGGACTTCTGGTTCTGCGGGTGCTTGTGACAAGCCGCAACGCCTGCCGGGTCAGATTCAAACAGTTGATGATCCATTGGAATCTTCTTAAAAGCATGCTCTGGATAGGTGTTCCTGCCGGACTTCAAAGTGCCTGTTTTTCTTTTGCCAATCTGTGGGTGCAGACTTGTCTGAATAAATTTGGTGCCGAAGTCCTCGCCGGAAATACCGCTGCTTCCACCTGGGAGGCGATCGGATTTCTGCTTTCCACCGCTCTCGGACAGGCTCTTGTGAGTTTTGTCAGTCAGAATTACGGCGGCAAGCAGTATAAAAGAATCCGCAGATCCATCAAATACTGTGCTGTGTTATGTGTGTTGGTTACAGTTGTTTTCTGCATTCTGCTCTGGTTGTTCAAAGAAAATGCGCTCGGACTTTTCAATAAAGATCCCCAAGTCATTGCCTGGGGTGTGGTCAAATACCGGATCATGCTGCCTTTGATGTTTGCCTGCGGTCTGCAGGAAATCTATATTTCCGCCTTGCGCGGTCTCGGATACTCCGTCGGTCCCACGATTGTGATGATATTTTGTATTTGTGTCCTGCGTTTTGTCTGGCTCTTAACTGTTTATCAATTAAATCCGACGTATCCCATGCTGCAGTTGACTTATCCATTTACCTGGGCGGCTTCAGCGCTTGCCACATGGATTTATATGCGTATGGCACTTAAAAAAGTACCGCTTTACGATACGCAAAGTTAAAAAAATCAAGTGATATTTATTTGTGATTTCTTCTGTTTTGTCTTATTTACGACAAAATTAAGTACAATTTACAGTTGACTTTCTCTTGTATTTCAGTCTTCGTTGATTATATTATTTTTCAGGGTGATAAATTCAACGCTGAAAAACAGAACATTTCATTTCAATGTCGATTGTAAAAGTAAACGCAACCCCTAAAAAGATATTGCTTGCGTTTAATCTGACAAACAGAAGAGTTGCGTTTAAATAGAGAAAAGTAAGCTAT
>SUVX01000070.1 GCA_015061725.1 Lentisphaerota bacterium | reverse complement strand
TGAAACAAAATTCCATCCGGCTTAATTCAAGTTTCTGCCAGAAATAAAATGCAAAATAAGTGCTTGCCGGGGCAAGAGCAACAGCAAAAGCAATCCAGCACAAGCCGTTGACAGCACTTCCGCCGGGTATGGCTGATTTTTTTAAATTCATAAGTGTATCTCCTTAATATCAGGAACAAATATAACTCCAAAGACAAAAAGTTGCAAATTAAAAAAAACTATTTCTTTTTTCTACATAGAAATAAATGTAAATGATAGTTTTGTCTATATTCAATTCCCTTGATATAAAAGCTCTACCTTCCATTGAATCCAAAGACTGCCATTAGAACTTTTATTACCAAAGGTTTGGTTTACAGCTTTTTGAATTTCCTCCTCAAGTTGTTTTATTTTGTCAACATATTCATCAACAGTTTTTATCAGTTTTTCTGCATCAGTTAAAACTGTCAGATTGTATTTGATGTAATCTTCAGCACCGGGAGGTGCAAACTCTGCAATTTCTTTTAATATTTGGGACAATACGCCCAGAGCGATTACATCATCGCGGAATCTTTTACGGGCTTCCACGTCAGATGAAAAATTGTTCATTATCCGGACCTGATCGGAACGGTTTCGCACAGTGGAAAAAATATGCTGTATTATGCCCTGAATTTTATTTGCAACATCAATTCCACTTTTCACTTGTTTCAGAAGCGGAATTGCGCGTCTGATTTTATCCAACAGCGGAACACTTCCCTGTTTATTAAGGTAACTTGTCCATTCTCCGACTGTAAATACACGTCTGATGGCAAGGCTCCGGCTTGTTTTGACATAATTTTCGCGCAACACTTGTGCCGCCGCGGAATTTTTATCCATTTGCTGATTTTCCAACAGCGGGATAAATTTTTCCAAAGCGTTAAACACATTGTCAAAATCTGTGACTTGTTCATATATATACAGCGGCAGATTGGCGATTTGCCGCTTGAACTCCTTGATCAGGTCATTGTTTTGGTCTTCAGCCATTTTATTTCCTTTCCCGGTTCAGCATTGTTTTACTCATAGCGGAAAAGAATGCCGCTATTGTCAGGATAGGCGCGAAAGTACAGCGTAATCAAATGATCTCCGCCGTAAGTCGGCACATACTCCATATCAGGCAGCAGAATCGCAACGGGAAAAATCAACTGTTTTTCATTTTCGTTTTCAGTAATCGGCGTAAAACGCAGTTCCTTGCGTTTATCCGGTGCGTTGATGTGCATAGAACGCCGGAATTGTGAAATCAAAGTCAGACAGGTTTCAATGTTTTTTGTCCGGATAACAATTTCTGCCTGATTCTCTTCAAGCTGCTGATAAATGGCATCGATTCCGTGATTTTCCCAGATATGCGATTCCTTGAGACGGTTCTCAATTTCAATACGGGGCTGCTCCGCAAGTGGACCGAAATTTATTTCTCCGAATGAAACGGCGTAAGGATACTTCTTGATAAATGCCAATGCTGTGTCTTTCATAGTGATTCCTTTCTTTTCTGCCGGAGAACTCCTCTCCGGCGGGTGAATTTTTGTCAAAATGCTCCTCCTCACACCTGACAAACTTCGTCACCCTCTTTTTGTGCAAAAAAACCATTCAGGCGTCTTCAGCCATATGCGACCGAAAGGAACTCCGGCAAAAAGTAATAAATACGCATTTTCATCAGTTTTTTCATTTGCGTAACCATAGTTTTTATGTTTCCGGGGTTGATTTTTGCAGTAACAGCATCAGCATTGCCGGTGGATAAATTTGCTTTCCGTGCTTTTGCGCCCGTTAAATCCGCTGATCTTTAAATGGGGAGCCGGAAAAAGACGCAATACTGAAGTTGTGCGCTTTTTCTATTGTGCTTTTGGGGGCAATTTGAAGAGCCGGGAATAAGGATCCCCTTCCTTGTACCTGATGGTTAGTCTGAAAGCATTCTCCAACTTATCATATTTGAGCGGATAACCGCTCAAGTCTAATTTGCACAGAACAGGATTATCCGGCAATTTACCGTGTTTCAGCCAATAATCCCGGATGTTTACAGCAGCAAAATACATACGCTTATAATCTCTAAAAAAATAATTTATCTGCAAAAACACCTCAATTGGATAAATTTTTCTATAACTGATACGATTGATATAACGTTGCTCTAACAGCCTGTTTTTGTATTCCGGTAAGTGTTTTTGTACCGGAAAATCATGATTGAATTCCGGAAGTTGAGAGAAAATACACGCATAGGCAATACTTTTGCAAGCAGAGTTTCTGAAAAGTGTATAGGCATAAAAATTAAAACGGTTTTTCAAAAAAGTTGCAACCTTTTTGGGGAAAGAATCTTCTCTCAGAGCCCAAGAATGGCATACCGAACCAATCATCATTACCGACACCTGATTTTCCCACAGCAAAGCATCTACAAATACAAACTTTTTCAATCCTGAACAGTCCGGAAGACTTTTTCCGCCAAGCAGCAGCAGTTCTTCACTGGTCCACTCCGGGTAAACCCAAAGTTTTTCAAGATTTTTCAGTCTATCCAATTTAATGCGTGATTCATAGAATTTTTTTGAATTCACTGCAGAATTTCTCAACCACTGTTCAAAACGCAATACCTGCTGATTGGTCTTCTGAACCAATTTTTTATCACGGGGGAAAGCTTGTATTTTCAATAACAGATATTCTGATGCTTTTTCAAAAAACGGAGCATCAAAAAACTCCATTGCACTGATAAATTCATCTCCCGGCCAGTCCTCGCTGAAATATGGACGCTCTATTTCAAAAATTTGCTCAAGATCTTTTATGAACTCCGGATTCTTTTTTTCAAACTCTTTAAGCGTTTTTTGAGCCTGCTGAACAGATTTGATTTCGCCCCAATCGGTCTTCACATACGCGGAGTGAGACATCATTTGCGAGCGGATACCACTACTCCACGAGCCTTCAGAATTTATTTTTCTGAAAGTTTCCACTTTAACAGGAACTCCGACTATTTTTGACAACCGTGCTTTGTGCTTTTTTATATCGCTGTTTGTTTTAATATTGCATATAATCAGCCCGACCGGGATGAGAACTGTTCCAATCAACGGAAAAAGGAATGTTCCGGAGCGATTTTCTTTCTTTGCAATCCCGACACTTACCGCCAGAAGGAGAAGACAGCATATTCCGGCAATTTCCGCATAGAAACCGAAAAGATTGAACCATATGACGACTTTAATGCTTTTCGTCAAAAATGACGGAGATGCAAAATAAAATATACCGCAAAGACCGCTCAGCAATGCCGCCGCAGCAGAAAAATATCTTTTCCCGGAAATAAATGCCGGCAGCAGAAAAAATCCTGCAAAAGGAAACAATACCGCACCTGCCCATGCAATGACAGATTGTTTCGGAGTTTCTCCGTAACACGCCATGATTTCTTTCAGGGTACGGGCAAAGCGGCTGATACCATAGAGCAATATTGCAGCCGGTAAAAGCAAACCTGCGGCAAGCGTGAAACAAAATTCCATCCGGCTCAACTCAAGTTTCTGCCAGAAATAAAATGCAAAATAAGTGCTTGCCGGGGCAAGAGCAACAGCAAAAGCAATCCAGCACAAGCCGTTGACAGCACTTCCGCCGGGTATGGTTGATTTTTTTAAATTCATAAGTGTATTTCCTTAATATCAGGAACAAATATAACTCCAAAGACAAAAAGTTGCAAATTTAAAAAAACTATTTCTTTTTTCCATAATATCCAGTGATTTATTTACAGTTGCGTAGATATTGTTGTTAAGGTCACGCGTTTTAATTTGCGTAACCATGGTTTTTATATTTCCTGTGTTGACTTTTTCTCCTTTTAACGTTATATTGTGAAAAAGGGGAAAAATCATGGGAAATCTTTATATTGTAAGCACGCCGATCGGAAATATGGAAGATCTGACTCTGCGTGCCTTGCGTATTCTCAAAGAGGCGGATATCATCGCCGCTGAGGATACAAGACATACACGCCAGCTGTTGAGCCACTTTGAGATTCACGGCAAACAATTGGTCAGCTGTCACGCTTTCAACGAACACGGAAAAGTTGCGGAACTTGTTGAACAGGTCAAAAACGGTTTATCCGTTGCCCTTGTTTCAGATGCGGGAACGCCCTCGGTTGCCGATCCGGGGTTTCTGCTGGTGAGAACCGCCGTGGAACAGGGCGTTGAACCGACGGTCATCCCCGGCGTTTCAGCGTTGACTTTTGCGGTGACAGCTTCGGCTCTGCCGGTGGATAAATTTGCCTTTCGTGCTTTTGCACCCGTCAAATCCGGACAGAAGGATAAGTTTTTGCGTGAAATGCTTGACTCCGGCATGACGAACTTCTTTTTTGAATCCCCCTACCGGATCAGCAAAACGCTTGCCGCTATTGCCGAAATCGCCCCCGACTGCCGTCTGGCTCTCATCAGGGAGGCGACAAAATTCCACGAAGAGATTATCCGCGGAAGTGCCGCTGAACTTGCCGCTTTGAAACGGGAGTGGAAAGGCGAATTTGTCATCGGTTTGAACAACTCTGCCAAAAAGGGCGACTCCGGTTCAGGTGAAGAAGAGTGAGTGATATCACACAGCTTCAGGGAGATGTCGTTGCCGGGTTCAAAATGCTCCGTCTGCTGGGGCGGGGCGGCAACGGTGCGGTGTACCTTGCCCGTCAACTGAGTGTGGATAAAATTGCCGCCTGCAAAATATTGTTTCCCCATCTGGTCAGCGACCCTGTTTATATCAAAAACTTTGTCCACGAAGCACGTCTGGCGGCGCGCCTGGAACACCCCAATATCATTCAGGCGCTGGATGTCGGATGTGACGGCAGTTTATCTTACTTCATCATGGAGTATGTGCCGGGAATGTCTCTTGAAAAAATCCGCACGACCGCACCTGAGCGTATCACCCTGCCTTTTCTGCTGGATATTTCCATTTCCCTCGCCGGAGCGTTGGACCATGCCTGGAAAAATTTTCATATTTTCCACGGAGATATCAAGCCGGACAACCTGCTTATCCGCGACGGAGACAATACGCTCAAGCTCGCCGATCTGGGATTGGCAAAAATCGTCGGCAAAGATGACCTTGCCACGGATATCATGGCAACACCGCTTTACGCCTCCCCTGAAGTCATTCTTGCCAATGGTGCCAACATCGGTATCAAAAGCGATATTTACAGTTTCGGTATCATGCTTTATGAACTTCTGGCGGGAAAAGCACCGTTCCGCGGAAATGTTGAAAGTGTGTTACGTCAGCATGTTGATAAAGAACCCTTACCGCTTGAAAAGGCAAGACCCGATCTTGACCGCGAACTTGCCGCATTTATCAACAGAATGATTGCAAAAGCTCCTGCGGACCGTCCGCATGACTGGGAAGAAATCAAAAATGTTCTTCAGCAGATACGCGCACGGACTCCTGACGGCGGAAAAAATCTGCGCCGCACTCCCGGAAAACAGATTTTTTCTCTGATTCTTTCAATCATCTTTCTGATTCTGGCGGCGGGAATCACCTTTGCCATATTCAAATTTTTTTAAAAACGGTCTCTTATGAAAAAATTTTTTCTTCTGTTTCTTTGTTGTTCTTTTCTTTCAAACGCTTTTGAACTGCCGTTGAAAGATGGTAAACTCCGCAACAGCAAAGGTGTCTGGAATCCGCCGGAACTTTCTGCGGTAAATCCCTCCCGGTCTGCGGAATTGTTTTTTTCTTTCAGCAAAGCAGAAGACTTCTCAAAATTCAACCGGGCAGAGATCGAAATAACGCCACTTGAAGGAAAATTCATCAAGCGCAATTTCCTGCTTTCTTTCTTTTCAGAAAAGGAATCGGCTCGTCTGCGCCCTGAAAATGCCCCGGGAAATCTCATTCTTGAACTGAACAAAAAAGTTGTACTCCGCTACACAATCAACAAAAGTCTTAAAAATATCACCGCCTTGCGCCTCTTTTTCAACCGCAAAAACGATGACCGCAGCAATCAGAAGTTTCTGCTGCATAAAATCAGATTTTTCAATGAAGTTGTACCGCGCCGCAGCAATGAATTCCGGCATAAAGTGGATACAAAAGTCTGTGCGCTTTTAGCGGATGACGACCGGGGATACACCTTTGCCGAAGCGCGTGCGGTCAATTTCGGCAAAAGACTTCAAACGCGTCCGACACCCGTTGCCAAACTTCTGCCGGATTCGGTTTCAGGTCCAGGCACTGTTGAAAAAGAAGAGATCCCGCTTGAACTTCTTAATGAAACGCCTTTTCACCGCAATACGCAGCTGCGTTTCGGTATTCCCTTTGCCAAAGGAAAAGTTTTTTCGCTTGAAAATCTCTCTCTTGCTGATGAAAAAGGAAACGTCCTTCCCGCACAGTTTGCAGTTCTTTCGCGTTATGAAGACAAATCTTTGCGCCACATATTTGTCACATCTTCAGCCTTTCTTGCGCCCCGGGAAAAAAAGATTTATACATTTTCATTCGGAAACAAAGTCCGTTCCGCAAAAATCCGCAGCGGCATTCGCAGTTCTTCTGCCAACGGCGTTCTGACAGTTGACGCCGGAAAAGTCAAAGCAAAGATACGGCGCAAAAACTTCAACTTTCTTCAAAACATCACCGTTGACGGAAAAAAAGCGGGAAGTTTTCTGCCGCTTGAAGTTGTTCTTGCCAACGGTCAAAAGCATACCCTTTCCGATCCTGATACATTTGAAATCATTGAATCCGGTCCTTTGCGCCTGACACTCCGCACATCGGGCAGATACACGGGCAAAGCCGGTTCCTATGTCTGCAGGATTACGTTTTTTTACAACAAACCGCAATTTGATATTGAGTTCACCCACATCAACAGCGAAACAGATATGGAGTTCACCGATTTCAAATCGCTTTCTCTGGGCTTCCTCCCTGCTGAAAAAATCCAAAAACAGGGACGTTTTTTTCAGGAGACCGATCTGCATTACTCCGTCAACGGCGGCAAAAGACAGCCGGGACAGCTTTCGGGGGCATTCAAACTGAACGACCGTTTCGGAATTGCCCTTGCCGACTGGTATCAGCGTTACCCCAAGGCAGTTTCCGCGCAGGATAAAAGCGTTTTGATTGAACTTCTGCCGGTTCAGCCGCACAACAAATTCAATACCGATCTGCCGCTGAAATTAAGTTATCTTTACACCAACGGCAACTACCGCATGAAGTGGGGAATGAGTTTTACTGAACGCATTTCTTTTGATTTCTCAGAAACATCTGAAAAACATCTTGCCGCCGAACGCAATCTGCCCCTGTTCGCCGTTCTGCCGTTTGACTACTACCGCAAAGCGGGATTTGCGCCTGATGACGATTATCTTGCTCCTGTTGATGCCGCTGTCACTGAAACCTTTTACCGCTATCTTCAACGTCAGAAAGAGGAACGTGAGTACGGTTTTTTCAACTACGGCGACTCTTTCGGAGAGCGCGGACACAGCTGGACCAACAACGAATATGACCCCGTTCACGGTATTCTTGAAACTTATCTGCGGACCGGCAACCGCGATATGCTGCGTTACGGCATTGCCTCCGCCCGTCATCAGGCGGATGTGGATACCTGTCACGCTTATCCTGATGAGTATTTTATCGGTGCAAACTTGCAGCACGCCGTCGGACACACCGGCATCGGCAGACGGTGGAGCCATCTTTACACCCGTTACTCTGCCGCAAGCAACGGACACAGCTGGGTAAGAGGCAGACTGCTTGTCTGGCTCCTCACCGGAGATACTCTTGTGATGGATTCCTGTTACATGTTCGGAGACCATACCGCATTTGCCGTTGTTCCCAATTATAAAACCATTCTCGGCAAAGCCCCGCGCGAAACCGGCTGGATGCTCCGCGCCTTATCTGCCCTCTATGCTGTTACAGGAGACACAGAGTACCGCAAAGCCGCGCAGACCATGGCGCACCTTGCCGTTAAAGAGTGCGCTTATGACAAAGGTGCCTGGCCGCGCATCATCCGCCGTCTCGACAGCATGTTCGGCATCAAAAAACCGGGCAACAACAATTTTCAGGTCGGTGTCATGCTCAAAGGACTGTGTGATTACTACAAAATTTTTCCTGAACCGCAGGTTAAAAAGGCAATTATTTCTTCCGCACGCTGGCTTGCCAAAGGCTTCAATCCCGGCAACAGTGCCGGATTCAATTACGATATCGACATCCACGGCAGGGGGCTCAACTGGCCCGTCAGTGCAACCAACTCATTGCTTGCCCCGCCCCTTGCCGAAGCAGCGGCAATTGCAAATGATCCCCGGCTTTTCAGCGTTGCTGAGCGCGCCTTTGCCCGTGTGCTTCTGGGCAGGCACGCCATTGATCACAAGCATTTTGCCATGGAGTGGACTTTTCTTGCGGATTATCTTCATGCCGCTGCCGCATGGAAGACTCTTTACAACAAAAAAAGCGACTACTCCCGTTCTGCGCAAATCAAAACACTTCTGCAAAATACCGTTCCGCAATGGCGTATGCGCGGAGATGGCAAGTGGTTCATCATTTCAACAAAAGACAACGCAAAAATCTCCCTCACCCGCTGGATCAGAAGCGGAAAACCGACACTTCCCGTTAAACTTGTTCTGCGTAAAGACGGCAAGGTTATTTCAGAAAAGCACCTGCTGCCGGATATTCTCAGGCAGGATATCCCCTTTGTCCTCCCCGGAAAAAAGAACACCCGTTTCACTCTTGATATCACCGACAGTTTCAGCGGTGACTGGTGCATGTCTCAGAACTCTCAAGCCCTTTATGCTTCCGCCATGCCCCCGAAAGGTGTCGCCGTTTCCCAGAACGGTTTTCACCGTTTCTTCATTGAAGTCCCTGCCGGAAAGTCCGTTACCGTTTCTTATGCCGGAAGTCATGCCGGAGACTGGAGTATTGACGTTCACGATCAGGGAAAAGTTCTTTCCCACGGCGCAAGTACATCCGTCACTTCTCTTCACGAACTCCGTCGTGATGCCGTCAAATTCAAACTTCCCGCAGGAAAAAAACGTATCGTCACTCTGGATTGTTTTTCTTCAACCGATGCCCGGATCGTCGTTTCCGGATGTGATAAAATCTCCGCTGACAAAAGATTTTTTCAACAGGGAAAGTAAAGATTATGTCATTGAATTTCAAAAAGTTGCGAAAATATGCCGGAGAAGCGATCGTCAAGTACGGCATGATTTCCGACGGTGACAGAATCCTCTGCGGACTCTCGGGTGGAAAAGACAGTTTCGTTCTCGTTGAACTGCTCCATCAACTGCAGAAAGCCGCGCCCGTCAAATTTGATATCGTATCCGTCACTTTTGACCCCGGGTTTCCTGAATTTAATACAGCAGGTACTGCCGCTTTCTGCCGCGCAAAAGGCTGGGAACACCATATTATCAATATGAAAATTGAAGAAATCATTGAAGAAAAGGACTTTTCCCACGCCCCCTGTGTCATGTGTTCCCGTCTCCGCCGCGGAAAACTTTACGGTCTTGCTCAGGAACTTGACTGCGGCAAACTTGCCCTCGGTCATCATCTGGATGATATTATTGTTTCATTTATCATGAGTCTCTGCCGCGGTCAGGGCATTACCACCATGGCGCCCGTGGTTCAACCCAAATCCCCCGGCAAACCCTGTATCATCCGTCCGCTTGCCCTCGCCCCCGAATCCCTGATCCGTGCCTGCGCCGATGAAATGGATATCCCCCGCGCCGGTATCTGCCGCTACAAAGAACAACTCGAAGACGGCGACCGCCGATATTTCGCCCAAACCATCGCCCAATGGGAAAAACGTATCCCCAATCTGCGCTCCAACATCGCCCGCTCCCTTGCCAACCCCCAACCCGATCACCTCTTATTTTCGTAAAAAAGCTGTGGGAACCGGGGGGAAGAGAAAAACTTTTTTTCACGAGAAAAAAAGTTTTTCTCTTCCCCCCGGACCCCCCAACTCTTTTCAAAAAAAGCGGAGTATTTGTTGAGGGGAAAATTGAGCTGACGGGTGTGTTTGCCAGTCCGCCGTCTCCCCGACAGGGCAAGACGGCGTGAGACCGAAGCCGACGTTTCGGCAAAAGCGGAGTATTTGTTGAGGGGAATGATTTATCTGTGGGGTGTGTTTGCCAGTCCGCCGTCTCCCCGACAGGGCAAGACGGGCGTACCCATATCATTAAATATAAGTCTTATAAGTCTTATAAGTCTTATGCAAGCGCCGCACCACCGCAGTAAAGCATGCCGCCGCTGTCCTGCGGGGTTACTTTGACATTAAAAGTGCGTATTCTTCCTGAGTCAGTTCCCTGACCTGTCCTGCTGCCAGCGTTCCGTCAAGCTGCAACGGACCTATGGCTACACGTTTGAGAAAAATGACCGTCTTGCCGACTCTTTCGCACATGCGCTTGACCTGATGGTATTTACCTTCGGCAATTTCAACGAAAACTTTTCGGGGATCATCAGGATCAATTTCAAGACGGGCAGGCTTTGCGGTGAACTCTTTGAATTCCATGCCCGAAGCAAAGCTGGTTATATCCTCTTCAACCGCAGGCTTATCCAGTTCCGCATAATACCGTTTGAAAAGATTTTTGCGCGGAGACATCAATTCATGGTCAAACTGTCCGTCATTGGTCAGAAGCAGAAGTCCCTCAGTATCCTTATCCAGCCTGCCGACGGGAAAGGGGGAAAAGTGACGGTATTCTTCCGGCAGAAGATCAATGACAACAGGATCACGGTCATCTTCAGTCGCACTGAGATAACCCTGCGGCTTATTCATCATAAGATAGATGAATTTCCGGTAGATGATATGTTCACCGTTGACACAGATAACATCCTGATTTTCATTGACTTTCATATCAGGAGCCTTTGCGGAGACGCCATTGACGGAAACGGCGCCGCGTTTGACCAGTCCGCGCACATCCCTGCGGCTGTACGGAGAGGCTTCTGAGAGAAATTTATCAAGACGGATCATTTTGCAGTATCTTTTCCGTTGCGGGTGTCTTCAGCAAGAGCTGCGGCAATTTCTCTGATACGCTTCATGTCGCTGGGATAAAGCGGATTCATCAGATTGGTCTGCGGAAAAATCCCCTCTGTAAAGGCGGGAACGTCGCTCGCCTCCTGATAAATATCGCTGCAATCCTGAAAGACACGCAGTCCGAAAACAGGCAATATCGCCAGAAGGTGATCAAAGATATCCGCCTGAGCCTTTTCATAATCGACCCACTGGGTACTTTGGGTGAAGCAGTAAATTTCAAGCGGCAATCCCGTCGTTCCCGGTTCAAGCTGACGGACGAGGATCAGCATATCCTGATTGATCGCCTTGTTGGCACGCAGATATTTTTCAACGTAAATGCGGAAAGTTCCAATATTGGTGATCCGTCTGCCGTTGATGGGCGTGGCACCTTGGGCGGCAAGAGAAGCGTTCCATTCAGAAATTTCTTTCTGCTTTTCAGCCAGATAGTCATTGAGCAGAACAAAATCTTCAAGGCGTTTGATTTCATCGTCTGAGAGAAAACGGATACTTCTCTGGTCGATAAAAAGAGAACGTTTGATACGTCTGCCGCCGGATTCAAACATACCGCGCCAGTTGATGAAACTTTCTTCAATCAGTTTGCGCATGGGAACTGTAACGATGGTTTTATCCCAGTTCTGCACCTTGACGGTATGCAGGGCGATTTCAATGACGAATCCGTCCACATTGTGCGAGGGCATAACAATCCAGTCGCCGATTTTGAGCATGTTGTTGGAGTTGATCTGAATACTTGCCACCAGAGAGAGGATCGTATCCTGAAAAACCAGCATAAGTACCGCAGCAACGGCACCGAGTCCTGAAAGCAGCAGCACCGGACTCTTATTGATGATGAAAGAAACGATTAAAATCGCCGCAACGATAATCAGCAAAATTTTGCCCAGCTGGAGATATCCTTTGATGGGGCGGGATTCGGCATTTTCACGCGTCTGATACCAGTCGTTGACCAGATCCAGCAGGTGCATGAGACTTTTGGTAAGAAACACAATCAAAAGGATGATGCTCAACTTCTGTACGACCAGTGCCACATATTCGTTGACGCCGGGAAACAGAGCGGGTATGGAATAAAGTATGACCAGAGGTACCACATTGGCAAGACGTGCCGCAATTTTAAGAACGATAAATTGTCCGCTTTCATCGTTCTCTGAAAGATAATGAAAGACTTTTTTCAGAGCGCGCAGAAGAATTTTTTTGACGATAAAATCCGCCGCAACGCAAACGATAAAAGCCGCAATCACCGCAAAGCAGTCGTAAATGACCGGATACTTTTCAATAAAACTGTTAAAAACTTCTGTATAATTCATTTTTATTTCCCTGTTGAACACCGTTCTGATTTTAACGCAAATGCAATAAACATAAAATACTTTGCAATGCACGTTTTTTCAACCTCTCCGCGGTAAAATACAGACAAATACGGACACGGACAGGAATATCCGACAGAATTTAATCTGTGCAGTCATTAAAAAATATGTACATTATAAAAAAACATAACTCTTTTATTATAAAAAATATAAAAATTTGATAAAAAATATTGTGCATATTTTTTGTATTTTTATTCTCTTGTGTATATATTAACTTCTGTCAATACAAAAGTAAACAGGAGAAAACCGAACTATGGAAAATATCGTCAAACTCGTCTGGAGCAAAGCCGGAACTCCTCCGGAACTCTTTCCCCTGCTTGAAACTCTCGGTGAAGAATTTCCCGTTTCCGGCTCAGGAAAAGGTTTGAAAGTTGAATTCAAGCGCATCAATAATGAAGAAACCGTTTCAAATGTCATCCGTTCCAAAGGTAAAGTCCTGATTGAATACTCTTCTCTTGCCGGTGCCGCACGCGGTCTGGGCAGCGCATTAGCCGGTATTGAAGGCAGAAATGCCACCTCTTTTACCACACTCGGTATCATGCTGGATGTCTCCCGCAACATGGTGATGAAAGTTGATGCCCTCAAACGCTGGTTCCGCCTGCTCGCCCTCGCCGGACACAATACGGTCATGCTTTATACCGAAGATACCTACGAACTTGAAGATGTCCCCGTTTTCGGCTACATGAGAGGCGGTTACTCTCTTGAAGAAATCCGCGAACTGGACGAATATGCGAAAAAACTCGGCATCGAACTTGTCGGCTGCATTCAGACCCTCGGACACATGGAGCAGATTCTTCAATGGAGCGAATTCAATAAAATCCGCGATACCCGCAGCGTCATGCTCGCCGATCAGCCTGAAACTTTTGAACTCATTGAAAAAATGATCAAGTTCTGGAAAGAGGCTCTTTCCTCCAGAAGAATACATATCGGTATGGATGAAACCCACGATCTGGGCAGAGGCGTTTTCCTTGACCGTTACGGTTATGAGCGCGGATTTGACATTTTCAACCGTCATCTGCAAAAGGTCAATGCGCTTTGTAAAAAATATGAACTGCAGCCCATGATCTGGTCTGATATGTATTTCCGCCTCTCCAATCCGCAGCAGGAATATTATGATCTTGATTCTCCGATTCCCGATGATGTCCGCGATGCCATCCCCAAAAATGTTCAGCTGGTTTACTGGGATTATTATCACAGGGATCCGGACTTCTATTCCGCCATGCTCCGCCGGCACAGAGAACTCGGATTTGCTCCTGTCATGGCATCCGGTATCTGGACCTGGCCCACTTTCTGGTATGATCACCCCCGGACTGCCGCCACTGCTGCACCCTGTATTGAAGCGTGCCGCAAAGAAAAAGTCCGTGAATTGATTTTTACCATGTGGGGTGATGACGGTGCTTTCTGCAATATCAACTCCGCCCTCGCCGGGATTTTCTACACCGCCGATCTTGCTTATGGAGAAAATGCCGCTGACAACACGTCAAAGCGTTTTGATGTCCTCTGCGCTCCGACAAGTTACTCTTCACATCTTGCCGCCGCTGAAATCAATTTTGCGCAAATGCGCAAGGACGGCAGTTCCATGTCCGTCTTCTCAAGTTATCTTGTCTGGGATGACCCCTTAATGGGTATCGCCCTTGACGGTTATCTCCGCAATGATCCGGAATTTGATTTGAAATTCCTTGATTCCCTTGAAGAGATCCAATGCCGTATCCTGCCCTTCATCGACTGTGACGGCGCCGGAGATATTGAACACGTTTCCAACCTGATTTCCCTGCTGATCAAAAAGATTGAAATGCGCGGCGCTCTCACTTCCGCCTATGAGCAGGGGGACCGCATGGCTCTGCGCGAAATCGCCGTCAATGTCATACCCTCCGTCATCGCTGCCGTTGAAGAGTTTGATGTTTCTTTCCGCCGCCAGTGGATGAGTTACGCCAAACCTTTCGGCATTGAACGTATCCAATCACGCAATGCCGCACAGATTGCCCGGCTGCAGGAAACTGCCCTCAGAATCAGAGAGTTCCTCTCCGGTGAAGTTGAACGCATTGAAGAACTTGAATGTCGTCTTCCCCGCAGTACCGCCTCCAACGAACACTACGGCAGATACGCTCTTGTTTCCTCCGGATCGTGTATCATTTAAGGAAGGTATCCGTATAAATCAGGGTGTTATGGCAAAAAAAATCACATCTGAAGATATCGCAAGACTTGCCGGAGTCAGTCAGTCCACCGTATCGCGTGCGCTGAATCCGGACACCTCGTGGCGTATCAGTCTGCGCAAGCGTGAAGAAATACGCGCCCTGTGTCACAAATTCGGCGTCATGCCCTCGCGTTCCGTTAAAAAATACGCCTTTGAACGCACACACAGAATCGCCTTTATATTCGGTGCCATGGAACGCGATCTCAACGGTACAGGACGCAGTTCCTTCATCCGCAACATGTGTGATATTCTTCAGGCAAGCGGCTACATTCTGGAGTTGATCCGTTTGGATTACAGCCCCGAAAAACAGGTAAAAAATGTCCGGAGAATCCTCAATTCCGGTACGGCAGACGTTTACATCGTCGGCGCAGGAATGCTCAACGGACAATCTCTTGAACTGCTCCACAGAAACAGTACCCGGCTGATACTTACGCTCAATGAAGAAATCGTACGCAATCCTTATCCGGATCACCGCTGGCTCTCTTATTTCAGTTTCAGCAACAGAAACGCCCGTATTCAGGCGTTTGCTGCCATTCCCCCCGAACACCGCAGAAAAATCCTGTTTTTCGGCAGGGATTCCAACTCTTCACGCATTAAAGTTGAAAATATCCGTCAGATGTTGAAAGACAGCAAAGACTCTTCCGCCTGTGTTGACACTTTACTTCACCCCGCAGAAAAATTCATCCCCTCGGATTTGATCTGCCGGGTCGCCTCTAATTTTCTCTTTGAACATGCTGAAGTTCTTGATAATTACACAACTTTCTGGTGCGAAGGACTCTGCGCCCTTGCCCTCTTCGATCATCTCACCCGCCGCGGCAGAGTGCCGGGCAGGGATTTTACACTCATTTCTCATCTGAATTACGGCAAACTCATTCCGCCTGTTGAGCCGGGAATCAATCTCATCGCAAGAAATATTGATCTTGAAGCTCAGAAACTTTGTGAACAAGTCCTGCGTCTGATTGACGATCCGCAGCCCGAAAATGTGGTATTCAACGCTGTTTATATGCCCGCAAATTCCATGAAATCAAATTCACCCGATTATTGAAAGGATAGATTATGCTTAAAAAACTCTTGTTGTGTCTGCTGCTTTCAAGTGCTGCCGCAGTCTTCGCCGTCCCCCGTCCGGAATATCTGGTCACAGGTGACAAACCCTCAAAACTTGAAGTCCGCGCTGCAAGCGAACTGCAGATTTTCTGGCAGAAAATTTTCGGACGCAAACTTGCAGTCATTCCCGCAAGTCAGGCAAAAGGGAAGTCCGTTATCTATCTTGGCAGAACCGTTTTTGCCAAGCAGAACAATGTGGATTTTTCCAAATTCGGCGAAGAAGAATGGCTCCTTAAAACCGTCGGAGACGACTTGATCATCTCAGGAGGACGTCCCGCAGGTACCCTCTACGGCGTTTATGAAATGTTGGAAAAACTCGGCGTTGAGTTCCTCTCCTTTGATGAAACTTTCATCCCGCAACCTGTGAAAAATTTTCCGTCCTTCAACGAAAAGCGCAAACCAGCCTTTGTCGGACGCGTCATCTATGACAGTATCCCCGGTATTCTTCAGCGCACCCGTCACAGTTACGCCCAATGGGCAACGCCTGAAGTCATTGACAGTTACAAACTCTGGTTCCTCCGCCGCAGAATCAACGGCTCCACCAGCAAAAGTATCCCCCCCTATTACGTCGGCAGAATCTACAACCTCTGCCACTGGCCCGAATGGCACACCATGAGCCACTATGTCAACCCGGAACTCTTTAAAACTCATCCCGAATATTTCGCCCTCGACAGCTCCGGCAAACGCGTCAAACCCCGCTCTTTCACCATGCGCGGCGATGTCTGTATGAGCAACCCCAAAGTCCGCAAAGTCGCATTGGACTCCCTCCGCAAAATGATTAAAAAAGACCGTGCAAAGCGCGGTCCTGATGAATGGTCGGTCGTTTACGATGTCACCCGTCTTGACGATACCCCCGCTTTCTGTCAGTGCAAAAACTGCCGCGCCATCTCAAATTATGACGGCTCCGATACCGGACTTTATGTTGATTTTGCCAACCATATCGCCCGCGAAATCCGCAAAGAATATCCCGATATCATCATCCGTATTCAGGGACACGCCACCCACGGACGCAAACTCCCCAATAAAATTATTCCCGAAAAAAATATCCTCTTCCGTCTCTGCGACACCTTCAGCACCCGCGACCCCTTCCGTCCCATTGAAAAAGTTCAGAACCCCGAAGCCATCAACTATTTCCGCGACTGGACAAAGTTCGGTACCCCCGATGTCAAAATGTGTTGGGACTACTGGAATTTAGGCGGCAGTTACTTCAAGCCCCCCCGCGTTGAAAGCGTTTTTGATGCCATTCAACCCGACTTCAAGTATTTTCTGCGTCACGGTATCAATGCCCTCTTCATTGAAGCAGGTATGGATGCATACAAGCCTCAGAACTTCATGATGCTCAACTATTATGTCGCAGGCAAACTCTTCGTTGACCCCGACAAAGATCCCGAAAAACTCGCTCAGTTCTTCATCCGCAACTATTACGGAAAAGAAGCGTATCCCACCCTTTACAAGTATTTTAAATTGATCCGCGAAGGCGTCGCCAAAGATCCTCAGAAACCCTCCACCAGTTTCGTCGCTGAATGGCAGTATGCCTCTCCTGATTTTATGTTCAATCTTTACCGCGACTTCAAAAATGCCGCCGCAAAAACCAAAAATCTCCGTCAGAAACAGCGCGTCAACAGCGAACGTATCACCCCCATCTGGGCTGTCCTCGTCCGTTGGCCCAATTATGAAAAGAAATTCGTCTCCGCAGGTGTCTCGCGCAAGCAGTTGATCAATGAGTGCAAAGCCCTCGTTAAAGCCCACATCCGCCGGTTCCCCTGCGAAAAACCTGAACGCGGTGACAAAATGTTCGCCCGGGAATTTAAACTGGTTGAAGAACTCCCCGTTGTCCCCGAACAGTTCCGACACATCCCCGGATACAACATCCGTATTGCCAATTACGGCAATTTCCATGTTCCCAAAGTTCTCAACTGTTCCGTCGTTAAGGATCCGGACTCCATTCAGGGATTCGCCGTCAAGTCCGCCAACAAAAATCCCGCCGCCCACGGCGTGAACAAAATTATGCCCGGTAAACACCGCTTCCGTACCACCGCTTTCCACATGGCAAGCAACAAAAAAAGAATCAGCCTCGTCCTTAAAAAAGTCCCCCAGGATGAAAAGTATCACTGGTACCGCATCCCCGGCAAAATCGTTCTCGATACCAAATCCAATTTCTGGGGTCACGGATGGGGCATCAACGCCAGAACCAACCACTGGTATACCCTCACTTACGGCGACCCCAAAGACAATACCTGGGACCAAATCTGGTTCTCCGCCAAATTCACCGGCCCCGCTTACGTCAAAGGTTCCACCAAAGATAACGCCATCTACGTCGATACCGTCGTCGCTCTCCGCTTTTTTTCAAAGTGAAAAAAAGCTTGGCAAAAAAAGCTGTGTAGCGGTCGGGTGCGTTGCCCGACCGGTCAGGGGGACTAAACTCTCCCCCTGACAACCCCCGGAATGCCCGTGGGTAGTTCTCA
>SUVX01000069.1 GCA_015061725.1 Lentisphaerota bacterium | reverse complement strand
GAGACCACTGGGTAATGCAACGCGTAGAGTTACCGCTGGGTAATGCAATGCATACGGCGCACCAACAACAAATCTCATAATTCTCATAATTCTCATAATTCTCATAATCAGCGCCGCCCGCAGGGCAAAGCAAACCACAGCGGTTATTCAAAACTTGAGTGCAGAGATATACCCTGTGGGTTTGCTGTGCCGCTGTTTGGTTTGGCTCGGGGGGGCAGATGCGCCGCAGGGGTAATGCAGGGCGCAGAGTTACCACAGGGGTATGCGAGGCAACTTGATAGCAACGGGGGTATGCGGGCTACGGGGGCGTGACGCTTGCATGAGATTTATGAGATTTATGAGATTTATGAGAGGGATATGGGGGGCGTCATGTGATACCCCGTGGGTTTGCAGGGCGCAGTGGGTTTTGGCTCGGGCGAAAGAGAGACCACTGGGTAATGCAACGCGTAGAGTTACCGCTGGGTAATGCAATGCATACGGCGCACCAACAACAAATCTCATAATTCTCATAATTCTCATAATTCTCATAATCAGCGCCGCCCGCAGGACATAGCAAACCGCAGCGGCTATTCAGAATTTTTCACCCGGAAAAAAAGCGTTGACACAGTTTGAGAGCTGTCGGGGAAACGCAAGTCGGGGGCAATCTCAGCCAGAGGTTCAAGAACAAAAAGCCGCTGTTGAGCGCGGGGGTGCGGAATAATCAAATCACTTTCACAAATTATTTCCTGCCCGAAAGTAATAATATCAATATCAAGCGTGCGGGCTTCTCTGCTGGAGTGTTGGGCGGGACGTCCTGATTCGCGTTCAATGCGCTGAGTCAGATTCAATAATTCCCGGGGAGAACCCTGCCAAAAACCCAGAACTGCCATATTTTGAAAATCCGGCGTTCCGGGGACACAGTCAACGGGAGCCGTCAGAAAAACACTGCTTTGGGCGTGAACTTGAAATCCATTGCTTTCAAGTTCACGCAAAGCACAGGCAAAGGCTCCGGGGACATCTCCCAGGTTGCCGCCGAACATTAAACTTACTTCAATCATATTTTACCATAAAGGGCAAGCATACCCAACTGCTCTTCAATACGCAGAAGCTGATTGTATTTGCAAATGCGCTCACTGCGCGAAAGAGAACCGGTTTTGATCTGTCCGGCATTGACGGCAACGGCGATATCGGCAATGGAACAGTCTTCGGTTTCTCCGGAACGGTGACTGATGACGGCGGCAAAGTTGTTGCGGTGCGCCAATTCAATCGCATCAAGCGTTTCAGTCAAAGTACCGATCTGATTGGGTTTGATCAAAATGGCATTGCCTGCTTTTTCAGCAATACCGCGTTTGAGAAGACGGGTATTGGTGGTGAATAAATCATCTCCGACAAGCTGACAACTTTCACCGACAGCAGCAGTAAGCGCGCTCCAGCCGGACCAGTCATATTCAGACATACCGTCTTCAATACTGTCAATGGGATAATGAGAAATCAACTCTCTGAGATAATCAATCTGTTCACTGCTGCTGAGAACTTTACCTTTATCACCTTCAAAAATCCGGTAGTCATATACACCGTCTTTGTAAAACTCACTTGCGGCACAATCCAGAGCAAGGGTGATATCTTTACCCGGAACAAAACCGCATTCTTCAACGGCTTTTAAAACGGTATCAAGCACTTCAGTCACGCCTCCGGAAAAATCCGGAGCAAATCCGCCCTCATCACCGACGGCGGTGGAAAGTCCCTTATCGGAAAGAATCTTTTTCAAACGGTGAAAGACCGCCGCTCCCATTTTCAACGCTTCGGCAAAACAATCAGCGCCGACGGGACGGATCATGAACTCCTGAAATGCAACCGGCGCAGGGGAGTGACTGCCGCCGTTGACGATATTCATCATGGGAACGGGCAGAACTTTGGCATTACTTCCGCCGAGATAACGGTAAAGCGGCATTTTCAGATGTGTACTTGCCGCATGGGCTACCGCCAGAGAGACGGCAAGCATGGCATTGGCGCCGAGTTCGGATTTATCAGAAGTACCGTCAACTTCAATCATTGTCCTGTCAATACCGATCTGGTCAAGAACATCCATACCGGCAATTTCAGGAAGAATTTTCTGCTCAACATTTTCAACGGCTTTGAGAACACCTTTTCCGCCGTAACGCCCGGCGTCGCCGTCGCGCAGCTCCAGAGCTTCGTTGCTGCCGGTGGACATGCCCGAGGGAACAGAAGCCCTGCCGAAAACGCCGTTATCAAGTTCAACTTCAACCTCAACGGTGGGATTGCCCCGGGAGTCAAGTATTTCCCGGGCGTAAAGACGATTGATTTCTGCCATAATTATTTCTCCTCAAACAATCAGAAAATCCTCTATTTCAGTCAGACAGCGCGCCTTGCCGGAGTTATCCAGATAAACGATATCCTCCAGACGGATACCGCCCCATTCCGGATAATACAAGCCCGGTTCAACTGTTACAACAATTCCTTTTGAAAGCGGTTCTGTCACGCGGTAAGAGAGGCGCGGCGCTTCGTGGATATCCAAACCGACACCGTGTCCGAGTCCGTGAAAGAAACCGTAATCGCCGCTTTCGTTTTTCCCGGTATAAAAGCCGTATTTTTCCAGCACACGCACAGCGGCATTGTGGATGTCTTTGGGATTTGCGCCGGGCGCAATCAGTTTTTTAGCCGTTTCACGCGCTTCAAGGACGGCTTCGTATGCCTTTTTGACAACACTTGACGGCTTGCCTTTTACCACAGTTCTCGTCAAATCGCCCCAGTAACCGTTTTCGGCAGAACGCGGAAAAATATCCATCACAATCGGCATATCGGCATAAAGCACGCCGCTGCCGGTATTGTGCGGCTGACTGCCCTGAAATCCTCCGGCACAGATGGTTCCCGTTGCAAGCATACCGTGTTTCATCATGGTACTGTCGATCTCAAAACGCAGAAGTTCGCTGGTTAAGGGCACTCCATTCCAGAGGAGCGTTTTTTCTGAAGAAATATCCGCTTCTCTTAAAACCTCAAAGGCGCGGCGGCAACCGGCTTCAGCGGCACGCAGGGATCGGGTGATCTTTTCAACTTCGCTCTCCGTTTTAAATTCTCTTTCAGGAAAAAAATTCTTTTCTTCTGCCTGAACAGTCAATCCGCATCCTCTGATTTTATCCGCCAGCAGCAGGGGAAAGTTTTCAGGAACGATAAATCCGTCAAGATACCATTGTTTTGCAATATTTTTAATCACATCCAGCCGGTTGGGTCCGCCGAATTCGTCGTCTGAAAAAACCGCAACGCCCGGGGAAGCAAAGCTCTTTGCCCGGTTGTATTCAAGACTGGACATCACCACGCCGCGGACGCCCCCCGCCTCAAACCAGATAAAATCATCAGGCGTAGAAAAACCGGAAGCATAACGCAAATTGGCAGAACGCTCCCCCGAATCAATAATCAGTCTGCCCAGTGCCATTTTTAAAACTCCAACTCTCCGGCAAGGTACGCCGCAAGAACAGAATCCGCCCTGCCCGGTGCCGTTTTAACGAGAAACACGCCCTCATCAGAAAGTGCCTGCTCCAGAGACTCCGGCACACTTGAAGCAATCAGCAAATCAACCTGAAGTCCGCAAAGCTGTTTGGCTAAAGATTCAGGTTTGTCATCGGGGGGACAGGCCTCCTGACGTTCTTTCAACTGACCGTGTTCGATCCGGTAATATGCGAAACGTCCGGAGTTGTCATTCCATTCTGTTGATACAGCAATAATCATAATGTCCTTTAATAATAAACCCCCGTATTATAAACGGGGGCAGGTTTGAAATTTTTAATCTACTTAATCGCCGATCGCAGCAGCTGCTGCTTCAGCCGCCTTGCGCGATTCACTGTCAGAAAGCGGAACAGCCTTGTGACTGTGGATCTTTTCTCTCAACGTGACACACTGGGCCTCGATTTTGTCAACTGCCGCATCAAATGCCTTGTAGAGGTCAAAATCTTCAACCTTTGCAGTCAGAACATGATACTTGCAGTTGAGAACGATTCCCGCAGTAAACTGGTTCTTGCCGCGCTCCATAACGACCTGGATGGAACTTGTTTTGAGGGTGGTATCAGCAAGAAATGCGTTCAAACTGTCTTCAACATGCTGCTTGATGGCCGGGGTAATATCAAATTGACGTCCGGTAATAGTAATGCTCATATCCACCTCCAGATTTTCTCCGGGCTAAAGCGGAACCGTTTTCCGGAACACCCGTTCCGGCACACTGAACCAGCCTTTTTCCCAGGTTTGCCCTGTGGTCAGGCAGCCCTTTCCCAAGCCGTCTGAAACCGCAGAAGCTGTTTTTTGTTATGCCGACGGTCAAACCGCCGGCGGAAAAATTTTTTACATGGAGAACGCAGGTCCCAGATAGATCTCCTGAGCCTCCTTGCTGTTAATCAGGTAATCGCTGGAGCCTTCCACAAGAATATTTCCCTGATACATGATGTATCCGCGATTGACAACAGAGAGCGTTTCACGCACGTTGTGGTCCGTGATGAGAATTCCCAGATTCCTGTCGCGCAGCTGCATGATGATCTGCTGCACGTCGTGGACCGCAATCGGATCAACGCCGCTGAAAGGTTCGTCAAGCATGATGAAACTGGGATTGGTCACCAGTGCGCGGGTGATTTCCAACCGGCGGCGCTCTCCGCCAGAAAGAGTCATTGCTTTCTGTTTGCGCAGACGGGCAAGATCCAGCTCTTCAAGCAGTTCTTCAAGACGCTGTTTGCGCTGACGCCCTGAAATTGCCAGCGTTTCAAGAATCGCCATGATGTTTTCTTCAACCGTCAATTTACGGAAGATGGACGGCTCCTGTGCCAGATACCCCATTCCCATTCTGGCGCGCTGATACATGGGCATGTGCGTAATATCCACATCGCGGAAAGTTACTTTTCCGCCATCGGGACGGATCAATCCCATCACCATATAAAAACTGGTCGTTTTACCGGCACCGTTGGGTCCGAGAAGTCCGACGACCTCCCCCGGACGGACGGTCAGAGACACGTCACTTACCACACGGCGGCCTTTATATATTTTGACCAGATGTTCCGCTTTCACCAGCGGCGTTTGTTCTTCGTTCATCAAAAAATCCTGTTACGGTTTTCGTTTTTCTTTATTCTCCGTCTTATTATACACACGGGAAATCAAGTTATCAAGTAAAAAATCAAAAATTTTTGAAATAATTTAATATTTTTTTCGTATTTTCCCCGAAAAAGCCTCAAATTCCGGTCAAACGGCGGAAATTTCCTGCCAGAACAAGTTTGAATTCTTCTTCAGAAAGAGGTTCACTTAACGCACCGTGAAGATTCATTCCCGCACTGCATACGGGGAAGTCGCTGCCGAAAAGCACCTTTTCTGCGCCCAGTTCATCCACAGCGTTGCGGAGCATTCCCCAACGGAAAAGTCCCGTACCTGAAATATCCAGATAAAGATTTGAATACTTTTTGACCAGACCGAGACGGTGTGTATAGTATGCACCGTCGCCGGGATGTGCCAGAACAACGGTCAGGCGGGGAAACGTTTTGACGATATTTTCAAGAGCCGGCAGTTCCGGATCGTTCACGTGCAAATTGGCAACCATGCCCAATTCTTCAGCAGTTTCCCAGATTTGCATCATACCGCAGGAGTCATAGGGGCCCGTCGGCATACAGTAGTTGACCATCTCTCCAATCCAGCGGACACCCGCACTGTAAAAGTCACGGAGCATACGGCAGGATTCCTCAGGATATTCGCCGTGGACATGTATGCCCGGCACATAAAAAAAAGGATACTTTTCACGCAGTTCCAATGCGGCATCATTATAGGTCATCAGCGTTTTGAAGTCCATTTTTTCAGCAAAACCGATGAATGAACCGCAACACCGGGAAATGCCCAATGCCTGCAAATTTTCAAAGAACTCTTCCGTTGTTGCCGGAAGACCGAAACGTCCGATATTTTTTCCGCAGGACGGCAGAAAAGGGTGGACGTGCGCGTCAATAACGTCGTATTTCATAAGAGCTTCCCCCGCTTCTGAGATTTGGGAAACATGGCGGCAAGTCCGAAAAATCTCCGGTCCGGCGGCGTTGGGACAGCACCGTTGCCGGGAAGAGCTTTCATCAGGCACTTTGCCGCATACCAGGCAAGGAAACCTGAAAGCAAATCCGCAAACAAACGGGCATAGAACAATACTGCCACATCGTCAAAACAAAGAGATAAAAGTGAAAACGGCACCAGCAGTCCCATCATACGGATACCGTTGAGCCACGCAGAAACCGAGGGTCTGCCGCTGCCGGTAAACAGAAAACCGCCGTAACGGTGGATTTCTATCGCAAAAAATCCCCAGGGAATAATACGCAGACACATGGTCATAATACGCTGAACTTCAAAATCCGGAGAGAACCAGCGGGAAATAATGGGCGCCATCACAAAGAAAATCACCGCCATACACAATAAATATATCCCCGCAAAACGCATCGAAAAACGCTGAATACGGCGGATTCTGCCGTACAGACGGGCGCCGTAATTCTGTCCGATCATCGGCACAAGAGAAATACCCATCGCCATCGGAAAAACAAAGGCGACCGCTTCAACGCGCGCCGCAGCCGCTGTTGCGCCGACTGCCGCATCTCCGAATTCCGCCGTAATGCGGGTGATGACCGCTGACCCCAGAGGCATCATCAGCATACCGATCGTTGCGGGAATCGCAAAACGGATGATGACACTCCAGGATGCAAACAAACGCCGCAGCGGGATTTTCTCCCAACGGATGAGTTTGTGTTTGTTTTTGACCAGCGTAAGAACCGTCGCCGCAGCAATAAGCTGTGAAAAAACCGTCGCCAATGCCGCACCGCGGATTCCCATTGCCGGAATGAACGCAAATCCGAAAATCATCGCCGGATCAAGGAACGCATTGAGTATCATTCCCAGCATCATCATCTGAGCGGCACGTTTGGCATCGCCTGCCGCAATCAGAAGAGAGTTGCCCAATCCTGAAAGCGTTCCCGTCACGCAGCCGAGAAACCAGATATTCATATAAGCCATCACCAGATCAAGCGTATTGCCTTTGGCACCGAACTGGCGGAATATCCATTCACAGCTGCAAATACCGGCAACGGCAATCACCAGAGAAAGCAGAACTGACAGAATCACCCCACATTCAACCAATCCCGCCGCTTTGCTTTTTCTGCCGCCGCCCAACGCCTGACTGGTCGTGGTGACAACGCCGACACCCAGTCCGTGAAAGATACACCAGGCGAGCATGATCACAGGAAAAGTAAATCCCATCGCCGCCAGAGGTTCACGTCCCAAACGTCCGACAAAGAAAGCATCCGCCAGATTGTAACCTGACATGGCAAGAGTTCCGGGCACCATGGCAAAAGCCGTTTTGATCATCGTCCGTCCGATCGGACCACGCGTATAAGCACCCTGTTTCTTTTTCATTCTGTCACCTCAGAAACACCAGGAACCGTTGCGGAAAACAGCGACTTCTTTTCCGTCGGGCGTGATACCGGTAATATCCAGATCAGCGGAACCGATCATGAAGTCCACATGGATCATGCTGTCGTTGATTCCCATTTCACGCATTTCCTGATGGGTGTACTTTGAAAAATTGTCAATGCAGTTTTCAAATCCGCGTCCCAGAGCCAAATGACAGCTGGCGTTTTCATCATACAGCGTGCTGTAAAAAAGGATTCCAGTATTGTTGATGGGGGAGTTGTAATCAATCAAAGCACATTCCCCCAGATATGCCGCCCCCTCATCCATGGCAATCATCTTTTCAAGCACCTCTTTGCCGCGGCGGGCAGTCACCTCAACAGCCCTGCCGTTTTCAAAGCGGATGGAAAAATCTTCAATCATCGAACCCTGCCACGAAAGCGGCTTGGTGGAGTAAACGATTCCCTCCGCCTTTCCGCGCATGGGAGAAGTAAAAATTTCTTCAGAAGGAATATTGGGATTGAATTCCCTGCCCGAAAGATCTTTTTCAGCGGCTCCGGCAAAGACACCCTGCGGAATCAAGCCCACACGCAAGTTTGTTCCGTTGGAGGAACGGTACTGCAATTCACAGAAATTGTATTTATTGAGCATTTCAGTTCTGCGGTGAACTGCCGCATTGTGTTCGTTCCAGTTGGCAATGGGGTCGCCGTTGGCACGGGCGGCGGCAAGAATTGCCTCCCACAACTTTTCCACAGCCTCGTCATCCGGTACGCCGGGGAAAACCTTGCGCGCCCACTCTTTGCCGGGAACACCTGCGATACACCACTGATGACGGTTTTCCATCGCTTCACGCAAGGGCTTTATCACAGGGAAACGCGCCATCTGCGCTTTTGCCCGCTTCCCGGCATCAATGCCCTCCATGCCGTCAGGATCATCGGAATCCAGCCACAGCAGCGCCGGGAGTTTTTCCACACGCCATTGCAGTTTGGCAAGCTCCCAGGGTTCAACCACAGAAAGCCTTTCAAGTGTCTGGTGCAGCTGATCAAGTTTGGCACACGCCATATCCACCCAGTCAATCACCACTTTTCCTGCTCCGGCAAGATAGCACTTTTCAACCACCATGCGGACAAATTCAACCTGATCAAGACCGGCAATAATAATCACATCCTGTCCCGGATCGGGATTTACTCCTTTTTTAACAATAAGATCGGCATAAGCCGACAAGCGGGAAATATCCATCTTAATTCCTCTGATTTTTATTTCGTTGACCATTGTCAACGGATACGGAAAAATATTTTTACGGCAGAAGTCCGACGGTCAAACCCGTCCGTTGCGGTGAATCAGAACGACTGTCTGATCGTCCGCCTGTTCCCGTTCAAACAACTTGACGGAATCCATGAGATCATTGATGATCTCAGAGTTTTCAGTACGTTTTTTACAGGATTCAGAAAACGCATCAATCAACCGCTGCGTACCGAACTCCTCTTCAAAGGAGTTGATCGCTTCAGTCATGCCGTCGGTATACATCATCACAGTTGAACCCGGATCAAGCGACAGACAAAACGTTTCGTAACTTGCAAAATCTTCAGGCATGATACCCAATCCGGTCCCATCCGGCTTGATGATACGGATATGATTATGCACATGTGTCACCATCGCAGAGTGTCCGGCACGCCCGAATTCCAGCAGGGAATCACGCTTGTTGAGCAGACAGCAGCCGACGGTGATGAAACGGTCGCCCTGCGTGTCATTGAAAAGTTTGTCATTCAATTCTGCCAGAAACTCCGGCAGCGTGGTAAAAGAATTTGCCATGGAACGGGCAAAACTGCGGGTCATCGCCGTCAACATACAGGCGGGAACGCCTTTACCGCAGGCATCTCCGATGATAACAAGAAGACGGTCACTGTCTATTTCCACGAAATCATAGTAGTCGCCGTTGACTTCCTTGGCGGAACGGGTCCGGGCATCAATGGTGAAATCGCCCCAGACGGGAAACGAGGACGGCAGCAGAGAATTCTGAATCTGACGGGTCAGATGCAGTTCCCGATCAATCCGGTCACGGCGGTTGATTTCAAGATAAACCTGAACAAGTGTCTGCACCATCAGAATTTCAGTTGAAAAACGGCACAGACTTTCAAATTGCTGCGTTGAAAAAGAGTGTCCCGGGTGTTTTTTATTGCCGACAGCACAGACGATTCCGGCAACAGCACCATCCTGCAGCATCGGAACTGCCATCACGCTGCCGAGCGTCTGAGGATCCGAAAAGCGGTTGAAACGCGGATCGGATTTTGCATCAGGAATCAATACCGGCTCTTTTGAGATTAGCAGACATCCGGGGAAACCGACGCCGGCAACAATTTTTTCATTATGCAGAGCCTCAAGCAAATGCTGCCGGGTCGTCAACGGCGTATTCTTGAAACCCTGAATCAGCGGATAATTTCCATGCACACCGGCTCCGGTGAAAGTATCGTTGCGGAATTCGTAAATACAGACACTTTCTGCCTCGATTTTTTCCGCAACGTTTGCCGCAGTGATGTGCATTACGCCCTCAAAACCCTCATCACCGCGCAAACGCGTTGAAAAACGCGAAAGAAAACCCGATAAATCATTACGGGCCTGTTTTTCCTCTTTCAGTTCCTTCGCAAGTTTTTCAGCGCGGTTTTTGAGCAGACGCAGAGCAACTCCGGCTGTACACAGCAACAGCAGCAATGTCAAAATGACTGTGCCGTAAAAACCGGTCGTCAATACCACGCCGGATATACACAACACGCCGCACATTGCTGCTGTCATAAAAATACTGCGTCCTTTCAGCTCTTACTTACCGAGGTACTCCTGCAGCGATTTCAACGGAGAATCTCCGTTCTTCGCTTCACGGATACCTTCAGCAGTCGCACTTGCCGCCGCAATGGTTGTCATGTACGGAATCTTGTACTGAATGGCAAGCATACGGATCGCACTGTCGTCAATCTTGCTCAGTTTTCCGGCAGGCGTATTGATAATCAATGCAACTTCGCGGTTGCGGATGAGATCAGAGATATCCGGACGGCCCTCATTGAGTTTGTAAACCTCTTTGGAGGCGATGTTATTTTCCTGCAGGAACTTGTAGGTTCCTTCGGTGGCAACCAGTTCAAAACCCAGTTCAGAGAGCGTTTTCACAATCGGCAGCAGAGAACCGCGCTCACGGCGGTTGACGGAAACCAGAACTTTTCCGGAAAGCGGCAGACGCATACCGGCAGCCTGCTGGGATTTGAAGTAAGCCATGCCGAATGTGGAGGCAAGTCCCATAACTTCACCCGTCGCACGCATTTCAGGTCCGAGGACCGGGTCAACTTCGGGGAACATGTTGAAGGGGAACACCGCTTCTTTGACGCCGTAATAGGTGGTCGGCGCACTGTGCAGCATCGGTTTCAAATCTTCAAGTTTCTTGCCCAGCATGAGGTAAGTTGCGATCTTTGCCAACGGCGTGCCGGTGACCTTTGCCACGATGGGAACAGTGCGGCTGGCACGGGGGTTGGCTTCAATGATCCAGACTTCATCATCGCAGACGGCGAACTGAACGTTCAGGATACCTTTGACTCTGAAGTCATTGGCGATTGCCGCCGCGTGACGTTCAATGGTATCCAGATGTTTGCGGGAGAGCGTCACCGGCGGAATGGAACAGGCAGAGTCTCCGGAGTGGATACCCGCCAGCTCAATGTGTTCCATAACAGAGGCAACAAAGGTGTTTTCTCCGTCACTGATGGCATCAACTTCGCACTCAATGGCAGGATCAAGGAAACGGTCGATCAGCATCGGGTACTCAGGACTGACCTGAATCGCCTCAACGGCATAATTGGTCAGGGTTGCTTCATCATAGATGACCGCCATTCCGCGTCCGCCCAGAACGAATGAGGGACGGACCATGACGGGATAACCGATCTTTCTGCCCAGAGCAATGGCTTCATCCAGACTGCGGGCAATGCCGCTTTCGGGCTGTTTGATGCCCAGGGCGAGCATGCGTTCACGGAAGTATTCACGGTCTTCTGCCAGACGGATACCTTCGGGCTGCGTTCCGATGATGTTGACGCCGGCATCTTTGAGTTCCTGAGCGATATTCAGCGGTGTCTGTCCGCCGAACTGAACGATCGCACCTTCGGGTTTCTCTTTTTCGTAGATGGTCAGCACGTCTTCAACAGTCAGCGGTTCAAAATAAAGCTTATCGCTGGTGTCGTAGTCGGTGGAAACCGTTTCGGGGTTGCAGTTGATCAGAACAGACTCGTATCCGGCTTCACGCAGAGTCAACGCCGCATGAACGCAGGTGTAGTCAAATTCGATACCCTGTCCGATACGGTTGGGTCCGCCGCCGAGAACCATGATTTTCTTGCGGTCGGAAACGGGAACTTCGTCGGCTTTTCCGGAATAGGTGGAGTAGTAATATTCTCCGCGCTCTTCACCGCTTACGGGAACTTTGCAGTAACTGGCAATGCAGTTGAGCGCAACACGGCGGGTACGCACGGCCTTTTCAGGAACGTTGAAAAGTTTTGCCAGATATTTGTCGGCAAAGCCGTATTTTTTCGCCTGAATCAGCATAGCGTCAGAAAGAGCCATCCAGGTACACTGAGAAAGTTTGAGTTCAAAATCTGCCAGAACTTTGATTTCAGACAGGAAGAACTTGGAAATTTTCGTCAGAGTGAACGCTTCATCAACACTCAGTCCTTTTTTGAAAGCCTCGTAGAGGTAGAAGAAACGCTGACTGGCGGGATAAGCCACCTTGGGACGCAGTTCATCAAGAGTCATCTTTTCCATCTTCTTATCCAGTCCCGGACCGCTTCTGCCGATTTCAAGACTGCGGATGGCTTTCTGGAAAGCTTCTTTGAAGTCGGAACCGATGCTCATGACTTCGCCGACGGCTTTCATCTGAGTGCCGAGATGATCTTTGCTCTTGGGGAACTTTTCAAATGCCCAGCGGGCGAACTTGGCAACGACATAATCTCCGGAGGGCGTATACTTTTCAAGAGATCCGTCTCTCCAGTAGGGCATTTCATCGAGAGTGACGCCGGCGGCAAGTTTGGTGGAAACGCGGGCAATCGGGAATCCGGTTGCTTTACTTGCCAACGCACTGGAACGGCTGGTACGCGGGTTGATTTCAATAACGATGATTCTGCCGTCTTCGCGGTTGTGCGCGAACTGAACGTTGGTTCCGCCGGTAACGCCGATGGCATCAACGATTCTGTAAGCATAATCCTGCAGCTGTTCCTGAACTTCTTTGGAAACGGTCAGCATGGGGGCAACGCAGAAACTGTCGCCGGTATGAACGCCCATGGGGTCAACGTTTTCGATGAAACAGACGGTGATTTTCTGTCCTTTGGCATCGCGGACGACTTCAAGTTCAAGTTCTTCCCAGCCGAAGATGCATTCTTCAACCAGAACCTGATTGATAAGACTTGCGGCAAGACCGCGTCCGACAACGTCACGCAGTTCTTCAACGTTGTAAACGATACCGCCGCCGGTTCCGCCCATGGTGTAGGCAGGACGCAGAACAACGGGATATCCCAGTTTTGCGGCAATGGCTTCAGCCTCGGCGATGGAGTAACTGGGTTCGGATTTTGCCATGGGAACACCGATTTCAGCCATGGTCTTTTTGAATTCAATACGGTCTTCACCGCGTTCAATAGCATCCAGATCAACACCGATCAACTGAACGTTGTACTTGGCAAGGATACCCTCATTTTTCAGAGAAATCGCAAGATTGAGGGCAGTCTGTCCGCCCAGATTGGGCAGCAGGGCATCGGGACGCTCGCGTTCAATGATCTTTTCAACGCTGTCAACGGTCAGCGGTTCGATGTAGGTATGATCGGCAACATCGGGGTCCGTCATGATCGTGGCGGGGTTGCTGTTGGCAAGCACAACTTCATAACCGCTTTCGCGCAGAGCTTTGCAAGCCTGGGTTCCGGAATAGTCAAATTCGCACGCTTGTCCGATGATGATCGGTCCTGAACCGATGATCAACACCTTCTTTATATCAGTCCTCTGTGGCATGATTTATAAAACCTCCTGTTAGGAAAAAAATGTTACGTCCAAATTGACATGTAATATAACACGTCAAAGTCTATTCTTCAAGTAAAAAAGCAGAGAATCTTTCAAGGAAGTGTATAAAACCATTAAAACAACTTTTCCGGACACCGGGAAGCGTCCGGATTTCTCTGTATGGTGTCGTTGAATTACTTTATTCCGAAAAGGGCAAAATGACTGCCTTTCAGCTTGAAGTTTCCGATTTCAGAGACCGGGATTTCTTTATCAGTCCAGAGTTCACGGACAGTCTCCGGCTTTTCGATACCGAGTTTTTTCCAATCTATGACAAGACCGGTCTTCTGTTCCATCCGGGAAAAATTACCGACGGCAAGAACTCTTCTGTACGGCGCCTTTTTCTGCCATTCGTAAACAGAACAGAAAACTTTGTCTGTTGTACGCTCAACCGGAGAATCTTTTTCCCAGTAACCGATGAAACGTGAAGATGCCCCCATGTCGATACTGTCGCGCAAGATCCAATAACGCGTTACCGTCGGTTTGTGTCCGGCGCCGTCCCAGATATTGACATCGTGCAGAAGAAACGGCGTAATGGCACGGATGATATATTCGGGATCTTTCAGATAGAGTTTGCGGTAATGACTCAGAGACGGCATGATACCTGCAGCCCGGGCAAGCTGCAAAATCATGCAGTACGCCACACCGGACTTGCGGCTGTTGTAATCGCTCTGATATTCTTCAAGAGAGATCTCCTCAGTATAAGGATACTCCTGATTTTTGAAAACCGCTTTTGCCGTGTTTTCACCGGGGGCAAAAAAGTCCGTAAATGAGTGGACAAACGGCACAAACTGGATGTGACTGTGGATCATCATGGATTTGTCCTTGAAACTCTTGTGGACCTTGTATATACGCATAAAGAAGCGGCGCAGATACAGCGCATCCGAAGTAAAATACGGCTGTCCGAACACATCAACGCCGCTGCAGGCGTGTTCACCGTTGGCACAGAACCGGGTTGACGCACAGTCAAAATAAAGTCCGCCCATATCCGGGAAATCCGTCAACAGCTTTTTCAATGTCCATGTCCACAAGTCAGCCGGAGCAGAAGTTACTCTGTGGCAGAAGCGTGATGCGACATGACGCTGTCCGCCTTTTGTGTACAAATAAGATTCCTCCGGAACGATTTTTTTCGTCTTGCTCCAATAATCGGAATCAGGCGCGGCACTGCTCAAAACACCGGGCATCGTGTAATAATGCAGTTTTGTCCGGTGGATACGTTTTTTATATGTATTTATACCTTTTTGAAATTTATCCGGATATGCGGGATAAGTGAAGTTGAAATAAACAGGGTCCGTATTATCCTGACGGTTTTTGAACTGTCCCCAACCGGTGGATTGGTGCGTACTGCGGTGCTGTTTGCTGAAGCCGCCGTAATTCACAGAACGGTGTCTTGCCGGGAAAGGACGTGAAGGTGTTGCCATAAAGACAAAAGTATAATGTATCTTTTGTTTTAATTGCACTTTTTTATTGATGATCTGTACGGCAACTTTTGTTTTTTCCGCACCGCGTCCGGCAGTAAACGGCGCAGTTCCGGGAGCCGAAACCCAGTTGGCATTGGATTCGGTCCAAATCATCACACCTTTTTCCACGCCGGAGAGCCAAAGCAGATTTTCCTTGCGGTTATCGCCGGGCCCCAGCGGCACTTCAACTTTGTTATTTTTCCACTTGACATATCCCGGAGTCATGGCATAACGTCCGACTTCAGGAGCAACGGCGTAATTAAAGTTGAAATTGCTGACAGAGGCATTTTTCAGGGGAGCAAGTTCCATTTTCAGGATATAAGCACCGTCAAACCAGAGTTCACCTTTCCAGTTGAAACTGATTTTGTCCGCTTGAGCTTTGCCGGAAAAGGCAACTTTGTCCTGATTTTTGCTGACAACTTTGAAACCGGTCCATTCGATTACCCTGCCGTCAAGTTTCCAAACCGGAGCATCAGCAAGCAGCTTTTCCCCGCCGTGCGTAATCTGTTGCGGCAGAGGAGAATTGTTGAACTCATAAGTTCTGCCCCAGACTTGAAACACCTTTTCCGAGATCTGTCTGACCGGTATCCACGGCGCAGGAACTGTGGAATCTGCGCCGAGTTTCGCCTTGTAAGGAGCAAGATCCGGACGGCGCAGAGGAATTGAAACAACGATATTTCCGGCTTTTCCCTCCAACTGATAATTTCCGGCGGCAAGATCTGCCGGAAGGAGCATTGAAACATGACTGGTGATTTTCCGGATTCTGAAAGTTTTTTCTGCGGCAACTTTACCGGAAGAGTTTTTCAGAGAAAGAGTTACATCCAAACCTGATTTTTCAATCATTTTCTTTGTATTTTCATCCGCAGAACTGAAATCAACTTGCGTATCAAGTTCATTTCTTTCCATCGCAAAATCAAAGGCCAGATTCAACGGATGCCGGACGACAAAATTCCTGCTCCACAAAATATTCTTTCCGGAAATTTCAACATTCTGTCTGCCGCCCTGTAAACGAACAGCAATATTGAACTTACCTTTTTTGACGGGATAAGTCAGCGGCTGTTCGCCGTCAGGAGTAATTTTAACTTGAACATCACAACTGCTGAAACCGTTTATGTTGAGATTGCCGTTTTGAATATTTCCAAGCGTATCAAGACGGAAAACATCAGCCCTTTTATTTATCCGCATTTTGCCGGAAGGACCGAAATGACGTCCGGAACTTCCCCAGCGGTAACTGTGATATAGAATACCGGGGCGGCTGGCGGCACAGAAGTCTCCGTCAAATTCTCCGGCGTTGAATTCAGTCAGAGGAATGACAAGTTCTGCGGTCCAACCTTTTTTATGATGTTTTACCGCAACTTTTGCCTTGCTGTTCCAAGTGTTCCTGCCGTTCAACTGATCAAAAACCGTACCATTACCGTTTATGATATACTGATAATGGTTTTTGTCTGCGGTGCGGATATGAAATTCAAAAACATCATCTTCCCAGATTTTGCTGTCCCGTTCAGTATGATTCTTTTTCTGACAGGGGATATCTGTTGAAAATCCCACATGAAGATTTTTTCCGTTATGCCAAATTGATGCAAACAGATTTTTTTCCGGAGCATTGCCGACAGGCATCAGAAGAACTTTTGCCGCTTTCTGCCAGACAGACCGGGCAAGATCACCGTCCGGAATATGATTTTTTACAGGAAGTTTCGGAATACCGGTCATATTGACGGTCTTTTTCACTTCAGGAGGAATAATTTTTTCATATTCTGATTGGATTTGTCCCGGAGAAAGGACATTATCATAAATTGTGATTTGATCAAAAGCCGTTGAATGTTCAGCGATTGCGTGTTTGGGAGTCCAGGTATTGCCGCCGATATGCAGAGTGCCGCAGGATTCCGGGAAATTTACCGGAGAAGAAAATTTTTGAGTTCCGACTGTCGGGGGAACTCTGCGGCTGCCGATAAAAATCGGAGTTTTGACAGGTTTCCGTCCGTCAATGTAAAGATTCATCACTTTATCATTCCAGGTCACAGCCACTTGATGATAACGTCCCCTTTTCCAATCCACAGAGTCCACTCTTGCTTTGACCGTAGTGCCGAAAGCTTTTTTGCCCTGATACGGAATTTTGTAACTGATCGTTGCGGATATATAATTGTTGCCCGTTTTGGCAATACGGAAATTATATTTGTTTTGAACAGCAGAAAAAAACAACTGAAATTTCGGTTTGGAAACATCCCAATTATGCGGAGCAATCCAGAGAATGACCGTTCCCTTTTTCGGATTGAAATTGCCCTTCATTTTGTAGTACAACTGCTCGGAGTTGCTCAAATTCAAAGCATTTCTCTTGCCCTTGACTCCGGCATACATACGCAGCTGCAAATCTGATTCAGTAAAGGCAAAATGCTGTTTATTCCCCTTGGCAATTTGCGGCGTTACAGTATAATCGTCAAATGATAAATCAAAGATTTTCTCTGCGCCCGAAACGGCAAGGAAAGTTGAAAAAACTGCCGCAATGATCGTTGAATATTTTTTTTGCATTCTTATTATTCCTGAATTATTTTACAGCAACACAACTTTTCCAGTAAACATCCAGCAGGGGATTGTTTTTGGAGTCGTTTCCTCTGCCTGCAATATTTTCTCTGGAATTTATTTCATAAGAAGCGCGTCCGTCAGCCCAGCCGAGATTGGCACCGCCGCTGTGTCGGTCGTGCGGAGAGCTGTTCGAACTGTCGGCAATCGCCGCCCACATACCTGAATTTGTATTGGCAGACACATCCGGCAGACCTGATTTATCTGTTGCGTTGCGGGCAATATCACCGAAAAGAACTTTCTTTGAAGGATTTTTCACCTTTGAAACCTTAACGGCACAACTGGCCGTTGATGATTTGCTTGCATCACTGCCGTAGGCTCTGATTGTCGCAAAGCCGATGTAGTTCCAACCGTAAACAATACCGTTATGAAGCGCGTTTTTCAAAGCTGAATCAGCGCATCTCAACACATTTTTTGTACTGCTGTACTCATAGGTGAACATATCAGCCTCCGGACACCAGTACAGCCTGCGGTTATTGCTGTATTTGTCAAAGAATGTACGAAAAATCGTTTTGTGGTAACTGTAACAGTCGTCATAATCATTCAGATACATTCCGTTGAAAACAATGAACTGCTTGATATTGTTTATACATGAAGACTGTTTGCCCTTGGCTCTTGCTTTCTGCAGAGCAGGCATGAGCATGGCTGCGAGAATAGCGATTATTGCGATAACAACCAGCAGTTCTATGAGAGTAAAGGGGTTGGATGCGAGGGGAAAAGACAACTTTTTTTCACGAGAAAAAGCCGAACGTCGGCACCGAAGTTTTCTTTTCCTATTCCCGTTCTCCTCCATAGCCTTGGCGCAGGAGGACTTTTCTTTCAAAAAAAGCGGGGTATTTTGTTGTTGGGCGAAACCAGCCGTAT
>SUVX01000068.1 GCA_015061725.1 Lentisphaerota bacterium | reverse complement strand
GGGGAAAGCGAAAACCTTCTTTTCTCGTGAAAAGAAAGTTTTCGCTGTCCCCCAATCTCTCCCCCTTTACTCTCATAGAACTGCTGGTTGTCATTGCCATCATTGCTATTTTAGCGGCAATGCTTCTGCCTGCCCTGCAGAAAGCGCGTGAAACCGCCAAGGCAACCACCTGTTTGAATCAGCTCAAACAATGGGGTACGGCAGAGGCGCAGTATACGGGAGACAACAACGATTTTATCGCGCGTTCCCATACCAAATATGATGGCAAGGCAACCACCTGGCAGGGAGACTGGTCTTCAAGTATCAATGCAACGTGGAAATTTTCAAACGATTACCGCTTGTCCGCTTATATTCCGGTTCAGCAGGCAATAAAACTGCGGCGCTGTCCCAATCTGATTGTTGAACAACATCTGGTGGGCGGCTACACCCGTTCTGCTGTTTTCGGCGGTGAATACGGAGCCAATGATATGGATGACAACACCAAATACACATTGTTCCACATTAAAATCACTCAGGTCAAGTACAAACCATCTTCAATGGTTCAGACGATGGACGGAGCCAAAGGAAGCGTTTATTTTGAAAGCCGCCCGGAATATCTGGTGGATCCCTCGCAAACCTATTGGCGCGCCACAGACCGTCACAACGGCAAAACCAATATTCTGTTTGTCGCCGGGAATGCCTCTGCCGAACAATTCCAAGCATTGGAGTCTGAAGACGTATTTCCCTCACCCAGAAGTTCCTACGCCCGTCCGGTATTCATTAAGAAGTAATACAGGAGTATTTAAAGAATGTTAAAAAAATGTTTAACCGTCCTCTTTGCCGCAAGTGTCTGTCTGTGCGGCGCAGAGGATTTTACTATTCAAGCTGATAAAAAGATTATCGAGCCGGGAGAAAATCTCAATTTTGAATTAATCCGCAATTCTGAGGGACATTTGATGCACGGCGTGGGATTCCATGCCTTTTATCCCGATGCGCCGCAGGGTATCGGCAAGGGAAAAGTCGTCTTCACCCGCAAAGCAAACCGTCTGGTGGATACCTGTTACATCTTTCTGCCCAAAGGACGTACCCGCTGGTTCCCGAGACAGCTGCACACGCTGAAAAAAATCACCCACACCCTCAATACTGAAAACTGGCCCGAGGGAGACTACCGGATCGGTATCAATCTTGTGACTCAGAATCCTGCTAAAAAACAGGTCGTGGTCAAAAAACATGTGCTGGTCAAAGTCCGCAAAAAACAGGCAACTCCTGAACAGCTGCTTGCAAAAGTCCCCTGGCGGACAAACTTCACGCCCCTGCAAAAGGTGAAAACCACAGCGCAGACCCGTTTTAAAATCGCTTCAGATGCTCAGAATATCTACGTTCTGGCAGAGGCTCTTGAACCCCATGTCAGCAAACTCAAAGCCCTTGCCCCCAACGGCAGCGGCAGAATCTGGATGGATGATGACCTGGAGTTTGCCGTAAGTCCCTACGGTGGAAAGAGTATCCAGTACCTCTGGATGGTCAACTCCAAAGGCTCTGTTTGCGAACTCTATCAGCAGGACAACAACACCGGTTCCGGAGAAATGTCTGCCATAAAGGGCTGGAGAAGTTTTGCAAAAATTTCCGCAAAAGTCGGCAAAGACCGTTATACTGTTATGTATACCATTCCTTTCGGTGCGATGGATATTCCCGCCAAACCCGCCTGGGTATTCAATGTGGCACGTTCCCGCTACACGGTCAAACCCGCTGAGTATTCCTCCTATTCCCCCATGCAGGGCGGATTCAATCAGGTTCACCGCTATACGAAAATTGCGTTTCCGAACTATGTTCCTTCTAAAATCGCTATTGAAAATATCCGTATAACAAACAAAGGCTCAAAGACTTTTGTCAGCAGCAACATCATCAATCAGGATAAAAATCCGCGTATTGTGACAGTTAAAACCTCTCTTCTGAAAGCCAACAAACGCATCACGCTTCCGGAACAGACGGTGCATATTCCCGCCGGAAAATTCGTCCGTCCTGAAATTCAGCTTCCCGCAAATCTTGAGGGCGGCGATTACAATGTTGAAATTCTCACTTCCGGTTACGACGGCGTTCCCCTCAAAGTTGTCCGCGAAAAGTTCAACCTTGACAAACGCCTTATCCGTATTACGGTGAAAAAACCGCATTACCGGAACGCCGTCTTTGCGACGATGAAAGACAAAAAAGTCGTTCTTTCCGCAAAAAAAGTCTCCGGAAAAGGCAATATCACCTTTGAGATGACCGGTCCCGGCGGATTCCGTGCCGTCCGTACCGCCGCTTCCGGAAAAGACGTGACTTTTGATCTTGCCGGCAAGCCCGACGGCAGATATACCGTCATCGCCAAAAGCGGCAAAGATATTGACAAAACCGTCATCCGCAAACTTGCACCGAAAAAAGGTGAAGTCCGCCTGGATGAAGACGGCGTAACTTTAGTTGACGGCAAACGTTTTCTCCCTGTCGGCTGGTTCCGTTCCTCCTTCCCCTGGAAGATGAAAGGACTCACGGCATATCAGGTTTACAGCCGGTACAAAAATCCCGCAGAACTTTACAAATGCATTGATGATTTTTCAAAGCAGACGGGCGCTATGGCGATCATGTTCCCGTATCAGGAATTTTCCGGTAAATTTGACTACCGCTATTTCAAAGACGTTCAGCAGATGGGCAAAGTGACCGCCGATCAGAAAAAAGTTCTTGATAAACTTGTTTCCGTCACCAAAAACTCCCCCATTCTCGGCTGGTATCTGGCGGATGAACCTGAAATGTTCTCCAAGAATCCCGCCTGGTTTGAAGAAGTGAGCAACTACCTTACTGAAATCGACCCCTACCGTCCGACTCTGCTTTTGAACTGTACCATCGGCGGTATCAGAGAATATTCCCGTTGTGCGGATATCCTCTTCCCCGACTACTACCCGGACTTCTTTGAAAACGGCCCCCGTCAGCCCCTTTCAGGTGTGGCAACTTTCATCCGTGAAGCGGCGAAGTTCCGTCCCGCCTGGGGTGTCATTCAGGGATTTGCCTGGGTCCCCGAAGAACGCGGCGGCGGCAAGCCCGGACGCGCTCCGGATTTTGAAGAAATCCGCAGTCAGTTCTATCAGGTCTTTGCCGCCAACGGCAAGGGTGTGCTGCTCTATGATATCTATGACAAGAGTCAGATGTTCACCTCCACCCGTCTGGGACCCGACTGGATTTTTGACGAAGCCGACAGAATCAAAGATTTTCTCCTTGATCCCAACGTCAAAGGCTTGAAAGTGACGGCTCCGGCAAAAGTTTCCTTTGACGCTGCCCTCAAGAAAAAACACGGCAGAGTTGCCGTCATTGCCATCAACTATGCCAAAAAGCCCGTTAAAATGACCTTTAAAGGCAGTATTCCCGACGGAAAACTTTTTGTTGTGAGCGCAAAACGTTCTGTTACCGTCAAAAACGGAGCCTTCTCCGACACGCTTCAACCCCTTGAAACTGTCATTTACATCAATGATAAAAAACTTGCCGACGGCAAAGAATCCATCGCGCAATTCAAACAGCGCATGATTGCCTTTGACAAGGCGCGCAAAGTTCCCGGCAATCTGCTTGCCTACGGTGAACCCCGCCTGCTGGATTACACCAACTCCCTCAAAGGAATCCACCGTCCCGGTTTCCCCGCCGTTACGGTGTCTTCAAGAATGTATCAGTATTTCTCCCGCAATATGGGTATTGAACTTTACATGGTTGACGGCATCAAAGAATCCGCTCCCCGCGACAGTCACATGGTCTGGCAGCCCGCCGCCAATGACAAAAAGCCCGTCGCCTCTTTCAAACTTGTCAAGCCTGCCAAAATGAATGAACTGCGTCTCTACCGTGCTGACTGCATGACCTTCTACAACCACAGAACCGTCATGAAAAACATGAAAGTTCCCGCCGGTATCGTTGAAGCTCAATCTGCTGACGGCTCCTGGAAGCAGATCGGCAAATTTTCTGAATCCGCTTCTCTTTGTCTTAAAGTCAAACTTGACGGCAAAGTTTATCAGACTGTCAGAATCAAATTCAACCGTCCCGGCTTTGCCCTCTCTGAAGTTGAACTCTTTTAAATAAGGTTTTTTAATGAATAAATGGATGACTCCCGCAGTTGAACCTGCGGGAAACTATATCGCCGTTTTCCGCTGCTGTTTTGAATCCGCAGCGGAAACTCTTTTCTTCAAATACAGCGCCGACTGCCGCGCTCAACTTTATCTTGACGGAAAACGTATCTCCGACGGTCCCGAACGCGGTGCCGCTGAATACTGGTATTATCAGCAAGTTTCCGTTGACCTTGCCCTCGGAAAGCACGTCCTGACCGCCCGCGTTTTCTGTCTTGAACCGGATATAAAAAAACGCCTCTGCGCCTACGCCCAGATGTCCGTCCGTCACGGTCTTTTTATTGAAGATGACTCCGGACTTCTCAAAAAATGGCAGGTTCAGATTGAAGAAGGATGCATTTTTTCCATTCCTTTCCCTGACTGGGGAACTTTTCCCCGTGTGCGTGTAACGGAGTCCCACAATCACACCATTCTTCAGGGAGAAGGCGGCGTCTGGCAGGATGTTGCTTTCTTTGATGATGTCCGCGAGCTTCACGCCCCCGATCTTCCCCTCATGCGTTATGATGAAATTTTCCCCGAACAGAAAACGCCTGAGTTGTTTTATTTTAAAGAATATGTCTGCGCCTGGCAGGAAATCCGTTTCTCCGGCCAAGGACGCGTTGAGATCCGCTGGGCTGAAACACCCTACCACTCCCCCGAAGTTGATCCCTTAAGTTTCAAAGGCGACAAGCGCAACCGCGACGGCAAATTCATCGTTGCCGAGCCGGATATTTTTGATGTTGACGGAGAATATTTCTGGTTTGACTTCTGGTGGCACGCTGGTCACTATGTCGAAATCAAAGTTTCAGGTGATGTCCGTTATGACATCCGCTTTTTCAGAACCGGATATCCCTATCAGGAGTTTTCCCCCCGGAACCTCCTTGAAAAAATGGCGTTTGAAACTTTACAGAACTGCTCCTTTGAAACCTACATGGACTGTCCCTATTATGAACAGATCATGTATGTCGGCGACTCCCGTCTTGAAGCTCTCTGCACTTATTTGCTGACTGACGATCACCGTCTGCCCGCCAAAGCCCTTAAAATGCTTTCACTTTCTCAGAGGCCTGACGGCTCCCTCAACGCCCAGTATCCCTCCTGTTCACATCAGACGATTCCGTCTTTTATGCTCATCTGGCTGCTCATGCTTTCAGATTATCAGCACATTCACGGTGATGATGAACTCGTCCGTCAACTCCGCCCCCGCGCAATCAAGCTCCTCGGATATTTTGAGAAAGAGCTTTCCAACGGTCTTCTTGATATTTCAGGTTGGAACTTTATTGACTGGTGCAGTGAATGGAAAAGCGGCGTTCCTTCCGGCTCCGGTCCCAACAGTCCCATGAATTTTCTTTATCTCATGGTTCTGCAATATCTTGACCGCATGGAACTTCTCCCCGGTTTGAAAGAAAAAGCCGCTGCCCTCGGCGATAAAATCAAAGAAACGTTTTATGATTCAAAGCGTCAGCTCTACGCCCTCGACCCCGACAAAAAGTTCTTCTCCGAGCACTCCCAGGCTCTCGCCCTGCTCACCCTCGGTGATACTTCCGTCATCCCCGGGCTCCGCAATCAGGAACTGACTCCCTGCAGTATTTATTTTTCTTATTACTATCTTGAGGCCTGTTCCCTCTTCGGTCTTGATGATCTCTTCGAAAAAAGGCTCGACAAATGGCGCGCCCTCTCCGGCGAAGGTCTTACCACTTTCCCCGAAGAATTCTCCAACCCCCGCTCCGACTGTCACGCCTGGAGTTCCCACATTCTCCGCTTTTTTTTCGGTAGAAAAAAAAGCTAGGCAAAAAAAAGCGCATAGCGGTCGGGTGCGTTGCCCGACCGTTTAAGGGATGAGTCCCTTAAAAATCCCTCACAGACTTGCCCGTGGATACGGCGGCTGACTCTTCGAGTCTCGCCGCCGGATTTTTTTGCTGGTTTTACCCTTGCGGCACATCTTCGCCCGAGCCATTCCACACTGCGGCAAGCAAACCCACGGGGTATACAGGGGCGCACCCATCATCATTTTATAAGTCTTATAAGTCTTATAAGTCTTATGCAAGCGCCACGCCCACGCAACACGCATACCCCCGTTGCCATCAAGTTGCCTTGCATACCCTTGCGGCACATCTTCGCCCAAGCCATTCCACACTGCGGCAAGCAAACCCACGGCGTAGCCCGTCAGGGCGAAGACGGGCGCCCCCATCTTGTCAGACAGGTCAGACTGGTCAGACAGGTCAGACTGGTCAGACAGGTCAGACACAAGCGCCGCACCACCGCGACCCGCACACCACCGTTGCCATCAAGTTGCCTGTTGCATACCTGCGGTAAATCTGCCCGTTGCATTACCCTTGCGGTAAATCTGCGCCCAAATTCTGAATAACCGCCGAGGTTTGCTATACCCTGCGGGCGGCGCTTATGAGAGTTATGAGAATTATGAGAATTATGAGAGTTGCTATTGGGGCGCCGATGAGCAATAACCACCCAAACGGTAAATCTTCGCCCGAGCCACATTACACTGCGGCACCGCAAACCCACGGGGTATCACATGGCTTGCCACGGCGTAGCCCGTCAGGGCGAAGACGGGCGCCCCCATCATCATTTTATAAGTCTTATAAGTCTTATAAGTCTTATGCAAGCGCCACGCCGCCGCGACACGCATACCACCGCAGCCATCAAGTTGCCTTGCATACCCCTGCGGCAAATCTTCGCCAGAGCCATTCCACACTGCGGCACCGCAAACCCTCAGGGTATACCGAGGCGCCATAATCACCGTTAACCACCGTTAACCACCGTTTTCCCTGCGCCACGCCGCCGCGACACGCATACCACCGTTGCCATCAAGTTGCCTTGCATACCCTTGCGGCACATCTTCGCCCGAGCCATACCAGACTGCGGCAGGCAACCCCCGGGGTATACAGGGGCGCACCCTTTTGCTCAGACAAGTCAGACAGGTCAGACAAATCTTAAGCAAGCGCCACGCCGCCGCAACACGCATACCGCACCCCACTGCGGCACCGCAAACCCTCGGGGTATACCGAGGCGCCATAAGCCACACCGCCGCAGCCTTCAAGACTTACTCGGCTTTTTTGTGAAAAGCGTTCAGATTGTCTTCTGATACTTTTTTCCAGATATCAGCATAAGTTTCAGCTTTATAGCCCGGCACATCAAAGACATTGGCGGGATCAGCTATTTCAGAGAGGATTTTTTTATCCGTTTCAATATCAAGCAGAACATGTTGACTCGGGTAGTTGTTGGTTGAACCGTCCGTTCCCCAAAGCACGCGGTTGGGCAGATCGTCAAAGCCGGACATATACAGCCGTTTAAGCACCTCACGGCGGTAAACAAAGGGTGTTCCGGGTGTGATATCCACATAAATATCACTGTGGAAGAATCCGTTGCGCCCTTCTCCGACAATGGCATTGAATTCATCGGTCCAGGGCCAGCCCGCATGCGCAAGGGCAAAACGCAGGCCTTTGACAGCAAGCAGTTCTTCAAATTCGATGGGACGGTTGTATTTGGCAGCGCAGTTTTTGCTGTACAAGATGCCGCAGTGGAACAGTACCGGCAACTGACACTCCGCCATTACCTGTACCGCCGGAAGGGTGTCATGCGGATAATAGTGACTGCAGATGATTTTGAATCCGTGAATTCCCTGTTCCGCAGCGGTATGAATCTGCTTTTCAAAATCATCCGCCGTCGGATCAATCCAGAAAAGAGGATGAAAACCCGGTGCTTGAGAAGTGAATTCCAGAACTTTTTCCAAACGGTGTTCCCAGCGCTGATCGGCAGATTCGACCAAACCGTGTTTTGCCGGATAAAGACTGATGATATTTCCTCCGGTAATGCCGGCAGCGGCAGCTTTTTCAAGAAATTCCTGCGGCGTGTCACTTTTGCCGTAGTACATGTGAATATGGTTATCTAACATATCGTGCTCCTGTTGTGTGTGATTTCTGTTGATAATATGACTCTTCAACAGGATTTTGTCAAGCAGAAAATTGTTTTTGATAAGAGAATAGGAAAATCTTTTTTGGCGGATAAGTATATTTTTTCGGCAGATTGCTGTATAATTATATCAAATAGTGTGCTATAATATCTTTTGGACATATAAAATTCATCAAAGACGGAGTTCCGGAATCATTATGAAAATTTTTATTGCAACTGTCATTTTGACGGCATTGGCAAGTTTGAGCGCCGCAGAAAAAGTAAGCCTGGTCAACACCTTTGAAAAAAGTGCCGAAGGCTGGAATACCCCCCGCTACTGGAACGGTTCCCTGTCAAGAGTCAACGGCAGAATGAAGTTGATCCCGACGGCAAAAAACGGCAAAACTTTCGGCAGATGTACCAAGATGATCCTGCCGCTGCGGTTTTTGAGCGGTTCTTGCCTTGAACTTGAATTTGAAGCTTCCGGCAAAGGCAGTGTGACTGTCGGAACAATGGTTTTTCCGGAATCTCCCAAGACACCTTACCTTGTGGAACATCAGAAAATCGCTCTTTCTCAGGAGTTGAAAACCTGCAAGGCAAAAATCAATCTGAGCAAAGTGCAGACTGACAGGATTTCTCTCACCTTTGAAATTCCCGCCGCTACCGAAATGATCTTTGACAACATCAAGTTGAAAAAGATTACGGATGACAAAATCAAAATCACCGTTCCTGAAGTTCCTGTTATGCGTGGAAAAGCCTCGGATATCAAAGTCCGCACCAATGCGCCGGGAAAAGAATTTTCGGTGTTTTCAGGCTGCAATTATTTTGCGGTGAAAGCTGATAACAAAGGTATTGTGACCATTCCGGAAGCAAAAATTGCATTGCAGAAAGATAATTCCTCAAATATCACCGTTGCCTGTAACGGAACAGCCGTGCATTTTCAAACTTCAACAGTTCCATCCAATACCTTTGACAAAAATCTTGCTCTTGCACGCAAAGCGGGAAAAGAAAAATTGCAGATCGTATGGTTCGGAGACAGTGAACTTGATTTTGACCGCAGCCGCAATACTCCGGCACAGGTCAATTATTATCTGAATGCGGCTGAAAAGCAATCTTCATTTTTTAACTTTGCCGTGGCGGGAGACTCCCTTCTGCGGGTCGATGCCCGTCTTTCGGGCAGATACGCACCGCGTCCGGAGGCGTATTTAAATCTTGCGAAAGCCAAACCCGATCTGGTGATTGTCATGCTGGGACACAATGACACCATGACCCGCAGCACTGATAACTTTTCCACCTCTCAGGTTCCGGTTGAAAAGCAGATTTCTCTGGGAAGCAGCGTCCTTAAAAAGATCCGCACCCGTTATCCGGAAGCGCGCGTGCTTCTGGTTTCACCTCTTGCGCTGGACGGAAAATTCCTGAAGTCCAAAATCGCCAAACCTCTGGCGGCGGGAAAGAAGAATCTGTATTGGTTCGGCTCCCCTGTCATGCTTGAAAAGTTCACTGCCAACTGGAAAAAAGTTGCCGGATCTTTTGATGCGGAATTCCTTGATATCTATACGCCGATGTCAAAGATTGCCGACAGACTTAAATTTTTCAAGAAAGGCGACGAAGTCCACCTCAACGCTGACGGACACGTCTGGCTGACGGAGCAGATTTTAACATATCTTGCCAAAAATTCCGATTGGAGCAAGTTCAAAAAATATTCCGTTGCCGGAAACTTTGAGTTCAAGTCTTCTGACCTTGCCGACGGTAAACTTTCGCGCGGAAGTGCCACCCTTTCAGTGACGGGCAAGCGCAAAATCAACTCTGACGGTGCGCTTGAAATGGACGGCAGAACAACTGCGCTTTCTCTTACGGGCGTTGCCGTTCCGGATATCAGAAAAGGCTTCACGCTTGATCTGGTCTGCAAATACGGAGCACCCGCCGGAAACGACAAAGTTTCTCTTGCTTATGACGCCTTGTTTTATGCGCCGGACTCCTTTGTTCTTGCCCGTTATCAGCGCAGTTTTTATCTCTTGTATTTTGATGGCAAAAAGTATCAGCGCGGATTTCTTTCTCCGGCAGTTTTTGATTTAAAAAAGCCCCGCACACATCATATTGCCATGACCTGCAAATATCACGAAGCCGTGGATCAGGGCGAAATCTGGACGGAAATCCAGATTTTTGTGGACGGCAAAGCGGTTGTCAGTCAGAAACTGCCCAAAGTCAAACTTGCTTCTCCCGGCGGCGCGTGGGAGTTCGCCGGCTCCTCCCGTTTCGGCAGACCCTGGAACTTCGGCGGCAAAGTTTACGGTGGAAGTTATTTCAACCGTATCTTGACTGAAAAAGAAATCCGTGACAGAGTTTTGAAGTTCAAAAAGATCGTTACGCCCGCTTTCAGGCAGGCGGCACAAATTCCTGCAGATGTTTTAAAGAAGATTGCCGATACCAGGTTGACTGCGCCTCAGCGTTCCGGCTGTCTTAATCTTGCAAAAAACAGCGTTGATTTTCTTGATGAAGTCTTGAAAAATCCGCAGAAATATCTACTTTCTTTCGGTAAAAAAAAAGTCCTGACGCTGTTGAATTATCCCGGAAAAGTCCGGATCATCTCACTGTATGACACTGAAAACAAAAGGGAATTGTTCAACTGGAACAATTCCTTTTTTGAACTGCATTTTCTGCGCGGAAACGAAAAAAAGACCCTCTCCATGACGGATTTGGTCAATGACTTTGCCAAGAAACCTGAAACAAAACAGGGCGTAACCTCTTTTACCATCAGTCACTTGAAAAAAACTTTTCCCGCCGTTACCGGAAAATCGTACTGGAAATTTGACGGTTCACGTCTGGAGTACGCCCTTGATGCCGCCTCAAAATCCTATGTAACTGTTTTGGATAAAGTAACGCTCCCCGCTCTCAACTTTTCCCCGCTTGATGAAAAAGACACCTCTCTTGTCGTTCCTGAAGCAGGCGGACTGCTTTACGAAAATGCAGTGGCAAAAAAAGTTACCTATACCGGCATTTATCCGCGTATGCTGACTTCTATGCAATGCGGTGCAGTCTACGACAAAAAATGCGGCATTTATTTTTCTCCCGGTGACCCGCAGGCGCGAATGATGAATTATGCCTACCGCATTGACTCCGACGGACTTGAAGTAAAAATCGACCGTCCCGCCGCCCGGGCAACGAACAAAACGCCCAATACATTTTCGTCCAGGCCCGGTGCGGCAACGGTACAGTTCTTCAAGGGCGACTGGTACGATGCCGGTTTGATTTACCGTCAGGAACTTGAAAGAAACAACGCCCTCTGGTGGCGCAAAACGCTCCCCAATACCGATACGCCGGAGTGGTTCCGCAACAATTCTCTCAAACTGCTGGTTTTCCATATTCCCGAACCTGAGCAGAATATCCAATTGCGTAAATATCTGGAACAGGGGTTTATCATTCAGCACTGGTACTGGTGGGAACGCGGTCCCGGACATCACCTCTGCCCCATTCCACGCGCCAATACTGAATATATTGCCTATGCAAAACTCATGAAACAGCACAGTATCAGGGTTATCAGTTACACCAACGGCAGATTGTGGTCCACCCGTGATAAACGCGGAGAAAGCACCTTATATAAGACGCTGGGCGCTGCCGCCGCCGTCAAAAAAGCAAACGGAGAAGTTCAACTTGAACCCTACGGCGTTCCCTGTGCAGTTTTGTGTCCGGCTTCTCCCATCTATCAGAAATCCATGTTTGATATGCTCACCCGTCTGGTTGCGCAGGGTGTTTCAGGCTGTTTCATCGACCAGCTCGGTGCGGCACGTCCCATTCTCTGTCAGGTTCCGGGGCACGGACACGGTATCAATGACCCCGCAAGCTGGAACGTCAACGGACACAGAAAAGCCTTTCTGCCCGTCCGTGAATACTGGAAAAAGAATAAAGTTGATGCCGTAACCCTCACCGAAGACAACTCAGAGCACTGTGTCGGTCTTGTCGATGCCCTCTGTCCCTGGCGCTGGATGCATGACAATCAGATTCCTCTGCATGCCATGGTGTATTCCGGCAGAACACAGTATACAAGCAGAGATCCTGTCGGTTCCGACCTTGCTGCGCCCTTTGTCAAAACCGCTGTTCAGCTGGTTCAGGGGGAGCAGATGGGACACTTCGGCATTGTGGAAATAACCTCTCCCGCCAAAGGTGTTTTCCGCCGTTATCTCAAACGTCTGCTGCATTTGCGGACTGCCTCTCTGGATTTCTTCAACTGCGGCATGATGAAGCGTCCGCCCCGTCTGGAAGGACTGGGCAAAAAAATCTATACCCGCTGGGGCAATCACGGCACAAAGGATGTCGGAACCCTGCCGGTTGTCGCAGGAGCATGGGAGTTGAACGGCAGTAAAATCATTCTGCTTGTCAATACCACAAATAAGTCCCGTACAGGAAAAATTGCCGCTGAACCTGCCGCTCTTTACGGTATCTGGAAGTCCGGGAAAAAGACCGTTTCCGGCAGTCTTTTTTCTCTTGAACCCTATGGTTGCGAACTGCGGCTCTACGGAAACAAGCCACCCCGTGAACTGCTTGAAAAAATTGAAAAATCCTTTGCCGTCATCCGCAGGACCTTCACAGAAAAAGATCCTTTCGGCGTGGATAAAATGACTTTTCCGGACACGCCTGTTTTCAAAGTTTCTGACTGGCAGCAGGCGGCTGCTTCTCCGCTGGTTCTCGGAGCGCGGGTCAACAGGGAGCAGATGGTTCTTGACAATGTCTTCTACGGTGTGTTTTTTGCCGGAACCGGTGACTTCGGCAAGCCGTCAAAGGGATATTTTGAAGTTGAAGTTTCTGCGCCAACTTACAGCGGCGGCGGCAACATTGAAATCATGCTCGGACATCCCGATTCCGGTACCTGTGCCGGAAAAATGATTTGTGACCGGCAAAATGTCCTGACAGACACCTGGAACGATTATCGCAAATACCGGATACCCGCCCTGCAGCCCCTCGGCGGAAAGCATAAAATATTCTTTAAACTCAACGGCGGTTCTGTCTGCAACTTCCGCAACTGGCGTTATATTCCCGGGAGATGAAAATGAAAAAATTTTTACTTTTGCTTTCTTTGACTTTTATTCTTTCTGTTTCAGCTGTTCCGATGGGGCATTTTGACAAAGTTTCCAACAACTGGCTGGTCAGAAACAACTTTTTCACCTGTACTTTTCTTGAGGGCAGCATGTTCCCGGGAGAATTTGTTTTCTCCAACGGCAAAACGCCCGGAATCATCCTTTTCCGCGATACGGCAACTGATGGAAACAAGCCTTATATGCTCCGTGAAGAACGATGGGCAAATACCAAAATCATCCGCAACGATGAAAAATCTTTCATCATTGAACGCTCAGGTAAATTCTACCGCAACAATTCCCCCGTCATCACGCCGCTTAAAGGTGTTGATGTCACCTGCCGTTACGAATTTAAAAAAGATTCCCCTGAAGTCAGAATTAAATTCTTCTATCGCAAAAAAGCTGATGTCTCCGTTAAAATCAATTCGGGAATCCATCTTGTCTGGTACTTCAAAAACCCCTTTGACAGGGTTTTGTTTAAGGGAAAATGGGAAAAGTTTTCTCTTCCTGCCGGAAAAAAATTCCGTGCCTGGGATACGAAAGATAAAATTGTCCTTGAAGGAAAAGAGGCAACAATCTCCCTGCAAAGTCCGCGTGTGATTGCCGCCGTAACTCCGTCAGAGACTTTTCCGTGCAGTTTCAACGGCGGCACCTGGCAGTTCCTCTGGAAAAACGGTACCGCTTTTGAATCTGAGGCTGTTTTGACATTAAAAAGCAAATAAATGGTCAATTCAGAGTTTTTCTGAATTGCGCCGGCGGCAGATGCCGGAACCGGCGGAATGTTTTGATGAAGTAATTGATGTTATTGAATCCGCACATATCCGCCACTGTGTAAACCGGAAGTGTCGTGTTCCGCAGGAGATTTTCCGCCTTTTCAATCCGTCTTGAAAGCAGAAACTCCGTCGGAGACACCCCCGTTAAATTGCGGAATTTTTTCGTGAAACTTGAAACGCACATTCCTGAAATTTTTGCCATCTGTGCCAGAGAGCAGGATTTTTCAGGAGCTTTTTCAAGCATGTTGATAACTTTGAGCAATCCCGGCGTATCCCGCAGTGAAGTTTCTGAGGAAATCATCAATTTGGGTGTACTCCGCAAAATTGTGAGCAATATCTGCAGCAGCAAAGCCGTTGCCCCTGTTTTGTAACCGCAGCTGCGATTTGCAAGTTCCTGTTTGAGCCGTGCAAGATACTCGTCCACCAGCAACCGTTCATCCAGCGGAAGATGGATCTTTGTTCTGGGCGCCCCCGGGCGTTTTTCAAACAATGTGCTCCAGGTCTCAAAACTTGAAAGTTCCGCCATCTGTGAAGATATCAGTGAAGGAGAAAATATAATATTTGAATAAAATGCATGATTCCCGTTTTCAAAAGAGTGGATCTCCTGCGGCAGAATTGAGAAACAATCACCCTGCATAACCGTATATCCGGATTTTTTATCCGCTGAATGCAGCGAATGTATCGCCGTTCCCCGCTGGAAAATCACAAGTTCAATAAAATCGTGTGTATGCTCCGGAACCAGTTCTTTCATCTCAGTCGTTATCACTGAAAGCGGAAAGTTATCTTTTTTATAACGCGACATCTGCTCCTTATGCATCGAAAACACCTCTTTTTTGAACATGATATGAACTTATTTACAATATATCCTGTCTGCGGAGGAAAAACAAACTCTTTTGGCGGATAGTGTTATATAAAAAGAAAATAACAGTTGGAATTTTTTATACAGACAAGTCCGCTTTTTTTCCAGGTGAAAAAAAGCTTGGCAAAAAAAGCCATGTAGCGGTCGGGTGCGTTGCCCGACCGTTTAAGGGAAGAGTCCCTTAAAAATCCCTCACAGACTTACCCGTGGGCGCGGCGGCTGACTCTGACGAGTTTCGCCGCCGTTACCGTTGCATACCCCGGCGGTAACTCTTCGCCCGAGCCAAACCACACTGCGGCAGGCAAACCCTCGGGGTAATTTTTGCACCAAAATTCTGCATAGCCGCTGTGGTTTGCTGTGCCCTGCGGGCGGCGCTGACTATGAATACTGTGAATACTGTGAATGCTGTGTTTTTATTTGGGGCGCCGATGAGCAATAATCACCCCAACGGCAACTTTTCACCCGAGCCAAACCAGACTGCGGCAGGCAAACCCACGGGGTATAACGAGACGCCCCCATACCCCCTCTCATAACTCTCATAAATCTCATAAATCTCATGCAAGCGTCACGCCCCCGCAGACAGCAGACCACCGTTGCTATCAAGCTGCCTGCATACCCCGGCGGCAACTTTTCACCCGAGCAAAACCAGACTGCGGCAGGCAAACCCTCGGGGTATAACGAGACGCCCCCATCTTGTCCATTGGGTCTATCAGGTCCACCTGGTCCACAAGCAAGCGTCACGCCCCCGCAGACAGCAGACCACCGTTGTCATCAGCCGTTAATTATTTCCGGCGGGAATTGTATTTTTTTTCTGTTATGCTATATTAAGTTCCGAAATATACTTTTTTAACAGGGGAATTTATCATGGCTGAAAAAATATCAACGCCGGTGTGCGGTGAAGTTATCAACAGAATGAAAGAGCGCGATTATTTCCGCGTGGTGGTGTTCGGCGCCTCAAATACCGAGCGTTATATGCCCGGTATCCACTGGAGCGATGTTCTGGAAGTTGGTATCCGTTCGGTTTACGGCAGAAAGTTTCATCTGATCAACGCCGGGGTCTCCGGTAACAATACCCGAGAGGGATTGGAGCGTTTTGAACGCGATGTCGCCTCTTTTTGTCCGGATATCGTGATCATCACCTTTGCCGGAAACGACTGCAATCCCAATCCGCCAAAATATGTGCCGGAAGAGGAATTCAATGCAAATATGGATTTGATTATTTCCAAAATCCGCGCATTGGGGGCGATACCCGTTCTTCAAACGTATTACAAGATGCACTATGACCGGATGGAAGCAAAAAGGGCGGAACTGGCACGGCGTTATATGATCCTTGTCCGTGAAGCAGCGGCAAGAAACAATGTGTTTCTGGTGGATCAGTTCAAATATTTCAGTGCCGTTCCGGTTGAGACACTTTTGTATAAACTTCTGCTCAACCCCATGCACGTCAACGAATACGGCAATACGTTCATCGGCGTTAATCTGCTGCACCACTTCGGCATTGATCCCAAGGGTATCGTTCACAACGAACCGCTGCTGCCTGCAATCGAACTTTATGATTCTATCGCTGAATAAGGAATTTTTATCATGGCTCTTGATCAGAAAATGGAAAATTACGCTTTGAGCGTACAGGAAGAAATCAAACAGATTATCCGCGATATGTGCGCGATTCCCGCACCGTCGCACCACGAGGAAAAACGGGCGGAGTTCTGCAAAAAATGGTTTGAAGACAATGGATTTGAAAATGTTTCCATTGATGCGGCACTCAATGTGCTTGCTCCTGTCAATGTGACTTCTGACAATAAAATCACAATTTACATGGCACACACCGATACGGTTTTTCCGGAATTGACGCCGCTGCCGTTTTCTGAGGACGACGAGTTTATGTACTCCCCCGGCGTAACGGATGACACGGCAAATCTTGCAGTCCTCATGGTTTGCGCCCGGTATTTTAAAGACCACTTCAAGGGCGGAAAAGACGGCGTTCTCTTTGTTGCCAACTCCTGCGAAGAGGGTTTGGGCAACTTGAAAGGCTCCCGTCAAATCATGGCGGATTTTGCCTCAAGAACAAAAGAATTCATCACCATTGACGGAACCTGTCTTGACAGAATCGTCACCTGCGCCGTCGGTTCACACCGTTATAAAGTGACCGTAAAAACCGAGGGCGGACACTCTTACGGCAATTTCGGAAACCGCAATGCGATCGCGGTACTTTCTTCAATGATTTCTCTGCTTTATTCCGTTAAAGTTCCCGTAGAGGGAAACAGTAAAACCACTTATAATGTCGGAACGATTTCAGGCGGAACTTCTGTCAATACAATCGCGCAGGATGCCTGCATGATGTACGAATACCGTTCAGACAATAAAAACTGCCTTGCCAAAATGCAGAAAATGTTTGAACAGACAGTGGAAACATTCCGCAGTATGGGTATTGAGGTTGAAGTTGAAAAAGTGGGAGACCGTCCCTGTTCCGGAGAAATAGACGAAACCGCCTTTGCGGCACTGAAAAACCGTATTTCGAGCGCAATCCGGGAAACCCTGGGTATGGATTCCCGTGAAGCAAGCAGTTCAACGGATGCCAATATGCCGTTGTCACTGGGGATTCCGGCAGTCTGCATTTCCGGCTGTCGCGGAGCCGGCTGTCACACCCGCGAAGAAAAACTTGAAAAGGCAAGTCTTCTGCCCGGCTGCCGCCTGCTTCTGGATATTATCTGCGAAAACTGACAACGGTGGTGTGGCGCTTGTGTCTGACTTGTCTGACTTGTCTGACAAGATGAGTGCGCCCGTCTTCGCCCTGACGGGCTACGCCGTGGCAAGCCATGTGATACCCTGAGGTTTTGCGATGCCGCTGTTTGGAATGACACGGGCAAAGATGTGCCGCTGAGGTATGCGAGGCTTTTTTTTATGGCAACGGCGGTATGCATGTTGCGGTGGTGTGGCGCTTGTATGGGAATTTTTGGGATTTTTTGGGAATTTTTGGGAGGATTATTGGTGCGCCATGTGATACCCCCGTGGGTTTGCTGTGCCGCAGTCTGGAATGGCTCGGGCGAAGATGTGCCTTGGGGTATGCAAGGCTTTTTTTATGGCAACGGTGGTGAGCGGGTCGCGGTGGTGTGGCGCTTGTGTCTGACCTGTCTGACTTGTCTGACAAGATGAGTGCGCCCGTCTTCGCCCTGACGGGCTACGCCGTGGCAAGCCATGTGATACCCTGAGGGTTTGCGGTGCCGCTGTTTGGAATGACACGGGCAAAGATGTGCCGTTGGGATATGCGAGGCTTTTTTATGGCAACGGTGGTGTGCGGGTCGCGGTGGTGTGGCGCTTGTGTCTGACCTGTCTGACTTGTCTGACTTGTCTGACCTGTCTGACAAGATGAGTGCGCCCGTCTTCGCCCTGACGGGCTACGCCGTGGCAAGCCATGTGATACCCTGAGGGTTTGCGGTGCCGCTGTTTGGAATGACACAAGCAAAGATTTACCGCTGAGGTATGCTGTGACAACGGCGGCGAGGCTTGAAAAGCCAGCCGCCGCGCCGGGGGTTGTCAGGGGGCATTCAAGCCCCCTTGATGTGCACCCCAAAAGTTGGACACAACTAAAAGGGTGCATTTTTTTATGAAAAAAAGAGCAAAAACAGTGTACTGTTATAGTGCAGAATTTAAAATTCGTGTTATTTTAGATATGTTGGAGC
>SUVX01000067.1 GCA_015061725.1 Lentisphaerota bacterium | reverse complement strand
TGCTCCAACATATCTAAAATAACACGAATTTTAAATTCTGCACTATAACAGTACACTGTTTTTGCTCTTTTTTTCATAAAAAAATGCACCCTTTTAGTTGTGTCCAACTTTTGGGGTGCACATCAAAACGGTCGGGCAACGCACCCGACCGCTATCCGCTTTTTTTTGCTAAGCTTTTTTTTCTGCCGAAAAAAAAGCGTCGCCGTAGCCGTAGTGTTCGACGATGTAGTCAACGTCTTTGTCGCCGCGTCCGGAACAGGTGGCGAGGATGGAACCGTAGGGATGTTCCTTGGCCCATTTGATGGCATAGGCGATGGCGTGAGAACTTTCGAGGGCGGGGATAATGCCTTCGTAACGGGAGAGCATAAAGAAAGCCTGAACGGCTTCTTCGTCGCTGGCGGTGACGTAATTGACACGTCCGAGGTCATGCCAGAAGGCGTGTTCGGGACCGACTGCCTGATAGTCAAGACCGCTGGCGATGGAGTGAACGGGAGCGGCTTCGCCATTGTCATCAGTCAGGACATAAGAATCGAATCCGTGGAGCGTAGCTTTTTTGCCGTAATTGATGGTTGCGGCGTGCTGACCGAAACCGGCACCTTTACCGAGGGGTTCGACGCCGTAAATATCGACGGGATCGTTGAGATAGGCGCAGAAGGAACCTGCGGAGTTGGAACCGCCGCCGACGCAGGCGCAGACGGCATCGGGGAGATGACCGGTCATATCGAGGAACTGCTGACGGGATTCTTCGCCGATGCAGAACTGGAAATCGCGCACCATGAGGGGGAAGGGGTGGGGACCGGCGGCAGTACCGATACAGTAGATGGAGTCCTTGTAGTTTTTTGCATAAGATTCAAAGGCGGAGTCAACGGCTTCTTTGAGGGTTCTCTGACCGAAAGAAACGGGGACGACTTTTGCGCCGAGGATTTTCATGCGGGTCACGTTGGGTGCCTGCTTTGCGATATCAACTTCGCCCATGTGGATTTCGCATTCGAGTCCGAAATAGGCGGCGGCGGTGGCGAGGGCGACACCGTGCTGACCGGCACCGGTTTCGGCGATGATGCGTTTTTTGCCCATGTATTTGGCGAGGAGACCCTCACCCATGCAGTGATTGAGTTTGTGCGCGCCGGTGTGGTTGAGGTCTTCGCGTTTGAGATAGATCTGACAGTTGCCGAGTTTGCGGGAAAGCCTGTCGCAATGATAGACAGGAGTGGGTCTGCCCTGGAACTCGCGGCGGATGCGGCGGAGTTCGTTGATAAAATGCGCGGACTGACAGATGGATTGATAAGCCTGATTGATTTCTTCAAAGGCTTTTTTAAGTTCTGGAGTCAAGTGCGCTCCGCCGTAGGGACCGAAATGTCCGTCGGGCGTGGGGTAGTCGCGGAAATAACGTGAAAAATCCATTTTTATCACCATAGTTTGTTGTTATACTCTAATATTTGATAAGATACCATCTTTTTGCTTTTTTTGCAAGTTGTTTTTCTGCTATTTGACAACAATTCTGATGTGTGTTATATTATGTTACACTCAAAAGCGACAACTCAAAACAATAGGGAGGTTTTGTCAATGAAATGTAAAGCAGTTTTGCTTTCGGTGCTGGGGCTTCTTTCTCTGAATGCCGCAGAACCGGGACTGTTGTTCCATGCGGGATTCGATTCCTATGTTGTGGATGCCGATTTTGCCAAAGGAAACAAAAAAGGTTACGGGCTGGCAGAAAAAGATTTGCAGCTGAGAATGTTCCCCGGTCCCCGCAACAAGGGCAACAGCCTTGCGTTGGGAAAAGTGGAAAAGGTCCGTTATAAAGCCGATAAAAATATTGATCCGCGCAAGGGGACAGTTTCATTCTGGATGGCTCCGGTCAACTGGGATTTTTCAGGCAGGGATATGCTGACGATTTTCAACTTTTCAGATAAGGAACGCAGTATCCGTGTGTTCAAACACACCTGGGGGCCCTATGTGATCGGTCAGTATCAGTGGAGACACCCTGTGGAGAAAAAGATTTTCTCGCGCCAGGTGCAGATGATGATCAATCCCAGGGAGTGGCAGAAGGGACAGTGGCACCATATTGCCATCAGCTGGGATCAGGATATGATGCAGCTTTTTATTGACGGAGCGCTGATTCCCGAACCTCCCCGCGCCGGAGTCCCCCGTTTCTGGGAGAATAAACCCGCGCCGCCGGATTATCCGGTTTCAAGAAAGAAATTCCCCGGAAAATTGCAGCCGCTTATGCCCAATTCATGGATTTATCTCGGCGATGTTTTCGGAAGCAAAAAAGTTTCAGAAACGCTGCGTACAGCCATTGATGAAGTCAAAATCTATGACCGTCCTTTAAGTGCCAATGAGATGAGAAAAGAGTATGAACGTGTCATGCCGCCGGAACCTGCAAAAAATCAGATTCCGCACCTGGTGACAGTTCCCAAAGGCAAAACGCCGAGTACGGTTCTTCTGCTGCGTCCGATGAGTCAGCCGACCAATAAAATCAACGCTTCAGCCAAACTCCGCCATGACGGAAAGACTCTTTTTGTGAGTTACTTTGCGGATTTTCCCTGCAAGGTGAAAAAATATACCAAACGCGATGCCAATCTCTGGGAGGATGACTCCTTTGAACTGCATCTGGTTTCTCCTGCCAAAGAGCGTTTCCAGTTCATCGTCAACGGAAACGGTGCTGTCCTTGATGCGAAAAACAAGTCGAATAAATGGAATCCTGCGGGCGTGAAGGCCCGTACAAAACTTGAAAAAAATTCATGGCGTGCAGAACTGGAAGTTCCGCTTGCTGTGCTGGGTGAAACTGACGGCTTGTGGCTGGCTGACTTTACCGTAGCCCAGCGTGTCGGCAACAAAACCAATTATTACCGCTGGAGCGATATTGTCTTTGACAACAGTTTTACCGCAACCGGAAATCTGCGCTTCCTCAAAACGGCGGATTTTGTCGCGCCGGTCATCAATCCCGGACTTGATTCTGGAAAACTTGATTTGGATGCCGCTGCTGCCAAAGGCGTGAAAGTTTCTGCACAATATACGCCCGCAGGATTGAGTGCCGTGGCATATCCCGGAAGTGTCCAAAAGTGGAAAACGCAGCTGCCTGCGGGAAAACTCCGTCTGCAGATCAATGCAGTCAAAGGAAAAAATGAACTGTACCGCTACTATGCCGACTGTTATGTGGATTATCCGCTTGAAGTTGAATTCAACACTGTTGTAAAAGCAAAGAAAATCGACCTTTTTCTCAATTTGAGCAATGCCGGCGGAACATTTCTCAGCAAAGTTCTGCCCAAGGGTGTCAAGGGAACGGCACAACTGCTTTCTCCTGAGGGAAAAGTTCTCTCAAAGAGCGCGTTTTTAGTAAAAGAGGTCAAATCTCAGGTTTCTCTGCCTCTGCCTGAAAAATTCGGCAAGGGAACGCATACATTGCGGGTGACTGTCGGAAGTTTCACCCGCGACATCGACTTCCGTCTGCCGGATATGACGCCTTATAAAAAACGTCTCGGCGTTGACCGCACTGTTCCCGCGCCCTGGCATCCGGTGAAGGCTCTCGGCAAAAACCGTTATGCGGTGTTGAACAGAGTTTTCACATTTGACGGCGTTTCTCCGCTGCCTGCAAGCATTACCGTCAAGGGAGAAGAACTTTTCACCGCCCGTCCGGAATTTTCTTTCGGCGGAAAAAAGGTCAACTGGAAAAAGTTCCGTGTGACCCGTACCGAACCGGACTGCATTTACTTTGCCGCCGAGGGCGTTCTTCCTGAGGGAAAACTCAACTTCAAGGGCGAACTCTGGTTTGACGGTATGTATAAGATGAATCTTTCTCTTGATGTGCCGCGTGCGGAAACTTTCTTCTTCAACGCTGCCGTCAAAAAGGATTTCGGACGCTACGTCCTTGACCCCTATATGCTTGAGTGGAAAAACAACCGTGTCACCGCCAATGTGCGCGGATTCAATACCAACGAAAAACGTGCCGCCGGATTCATGTGGCTCACCGGTTACGAAAAGGGTTTCTGCTTCTGGAACAAGAGCAACGCCAACTGGGTCAACACGCCGGGACGTCCCTCTTTTGACATCCGCCGTGATGGAAAAAAGGTTTCAATGCTCGTCCGTATCATTGACAAAAAGGTGAAACTGCCGCGTGCTGCGGATTACACTTTGGTTATTCAGCCCACGCCGCCGCGTACACCCAAAAAGAACCACAGAAGATTCAACTTCTGCAGTTACGGCGCCAATAAAGAGATTTACCGCGATTTCGGTTCAGATCCCGGACGCACGCCGACCAGTCCTGTGATGGTCCGTCCCAAATGGCCCGAGAAATTTGATAAAATGTATCCCGGAAAGAACATCAGAGTTCTGATCTACACCATGCCCGGACACCTCAACACCTGGGAACCGGATATGGACCTCTGGGATAAGAATGACCGTAATCTTCCCGGAATCACCCACAGCGGTGTTGCATTCGGCAAGCCCTGGCTCACCTGGGGATACTGCACCAATGCAACCAAACAGGCCGCCGATCTCTGGACCTGGTGGATCGATGAAACCATGAAACGCCACGCCAACTGCGGCGGATTGTACTTTGACCTGGCAACGGTCCGCAACTGCGAAAATACTGTTCACGGCTGCGCCGGTGTGGACATTTTCGGACAGAAATATTTTTCAAACGACGCGCTCGGACTGCGTGATTTCTTCCTCCGCGTTTACAAGACCATCCACAAACGCAACGGCGATATCGTGCTGCACTGTCATGTGGCATTCATTCCCTTTGTCCACTCCTTCATCGACAGTTTCGCTCCGGGTGAAAACACCTTCAATGCCGCCTGCAAAAACTTGTGGTATACCTATACTGAAGAAATTTCGCCGGATATCTACTTGAGCGAACTCAACTGGCGCAAAGCCGGTGTTCCTTTCGGCATGATTCTGCAGCAGGGACGCGCCTGCGATCTTCTGCCGTCCCTCAAAAAGTACCGCAAAGAAATGTGGGCAAATCCGGAATATGCCATCCGTTCACTGACGGCGATGGCGGTGTTTGACGTCAACGTCTGGGGACACTACGTCAACCGCGCCACCATTGACAAATACTGGAGGATCCGTCGTGAAATGAACATCGACGATGTGACCGATTACTACGGTTACTGGGTCTGTGATGCGGTCAAATCCGCAACGCCCAAAGTCTATACCGGTTATTTCAAGTGGGAAAAGGGCAAAGGACCTTACCGCCGCGTGCTGATCGTTTCAAACTTCAACCGCAACGAAGTCAAGGCAAACCTTAAAATCGACTGGAAAAAGCTGGGTATTGCCAAACCCGCTGTGTTCCGCGATCTCTGGAATAACAAAGATCTGACTCCTGCTCAGCTTGACAGTGCCGTCATCAAAGGCGCACACTTCATGATGATCGGAATCAAGTAAAAAAATCACGTTTCAAGCAGGCTGCTGTGAAACCTTGCAAAAGGCTGACAGCAGCCTGTTTTTTTGCCGAAACGCCTGCCCTGCGGGAAACACTCCTCAGCGGTAAATCTTACCTCAACAAAATACCCCGCTTTTTTTGAAAAGTGGTGGGGGGTCCGGGGGGAGGTGAAAAACTTTTTTTCCCGTGAAAAAAAGTTTTTCGCCTCCCCCCGGGAACCATCCCTCTTTCAGGAAACGGATTTTTTGGCAGCGGTGATGGTTTCGTGAATTTTTTCGGCGAGGGAAAGACCGAGTCCGGGGACTTTTTCGGCGATTTCTTCGGGAGTGGATTTTCTCAATGCGGCGATTGAACCGAATTTTCTCAGCAGTTCGATTTTGCGTTTGCTGCCGACACCGGGAATATCATCCAGCAGGGAGCGTTCAATTTGTTTGTGGCGCAAACTCCGGTGAAACGTGATGGCAAATCGGTGGGCTTCATCGCGCAGGGATTGGAGCATTTTCAACGCCGGGTCATGGCGGCTTAAAATCACGGGGTCAGACTGTCCGGGCAGATAAATTTCTTCATTTTTTTCAGCAAGTCCCAGAATGGGCAGAGGCGGCGCGCCGATTTCGATCAATCCGGCAATCGCAGAAGAAAGCTGTCCTTTACCACCGTCAACCATCACCAGGTCGGGGAAAGGCGTTTCATTTTCCATCAGGCGGGTAAAGTGGCGCATGATGACCTCTTTCATCATGGCAAAGTCATTGCTCTGATCAACGGTTTTGATTCTGAAACGGCGGTAACTTGAACGGTCGGGTTTGCCGTCGCGCATGACAACTAAACTTGCGACGGCAAGTTTCCCGAGAATGTTGGATATATCAAATCCGATGACATGGCGCGGCAGATTCTGCAAGCCCAGTTTATCGGCAAGATCCTTGACTGCCAGCATACCCGGATCGGAGTCCGGCAGTTCAGGATTTTCAAATTTACGGTTTTTTCTTCCGAAAACAGCCTCTAAATTGGCTGAAATATCCCGGTAACGTGCCGCTTTTTCAAAATCCATTGCCGCAGCGGCAGTTTTCATTTTTGCTTCAAGTTCAGCTTGCAATCCGGCAATATCGCCTTTGAGAACAGCCAATGCCGCTTCAAGACGCTGACGGTATTCCTCAACGGTCACTTTGCCGATACAGGGCGCACAGCAGTCATTGATAATGCGCTTGAGGCAGTGTTTGCGGGTTTCTTCATTGGGTTCGGAGTCCCGGCAGGCACGCAAGCCGAAATGCGCCAGCAGAAAGTCCAGAGTCATTTTCAATGCGCTGCCCTTGGGGAAAGGTCCGAAATACTGAAAGTTCCCCGGTTTTTCTATTCGGGCAAGCGTCAGAGTCGGGAACTTTTCATTCCAGTCTATTTTAAGCAGCAGATAACGTTTGTCATCGCGCATAAGAATATTGTAATGCGGCGCATAAGCCTTGATCAGGCGGGATTCCAGGATCAGTGCTTCATCTTCACTTCTGACAACTTCGTAACTCCAGGTGTGTATGGAGTTGATCAATGAACGCAGTTTGGGTTCCGCCGTTTTCAACCGCGACGGCTGAAAATAACTGGACATACGTTTTCTCAGATTCCGCGCCTTGCCCACATAAATCACTACGCCGAAGCGGTCCCGGTAGACGTAAACCCCCGGTTTCGCCGGAACATCCACCGGATGAAATTCTGTCTTTAACGGCATTGCGCTTTTCCTTTCTGTTGCTTCATAAAGCAAATATAGCATATTTTGTCCGAACATTCCAGTACCGAAAAAGGAAATCTCTCTTGATTTAATACTAAAAGGGGGGTATATTAGACAAATCATACATTAAAATAAACAAAGGGGACTCTTGTCATGCCCATTACCGAGATACTTGAACAGAACGCCAGGCTCTATGCAAACGACATAGCGCTTGTGGAAATCAATCCTCAGGAACTTGAAGACAGGCACTTGACCTGGAGAGACTATTCTCTGATGGAGCCGACCCGCAATGACTCCTTCCGCAGCGAAATCACCTGGGAGGAATTTGATCGCAAAGCCAACCGCATGGCGAACTTTCTCCTCACCCGCAATATCAAAAAAGGCAGCAAAGTCGCCATCCTGCTCATGAACGGCATTGAATGGCTGCCCATTTATTTCGGTATCCTCAAAAGCGGTGCGATGGCTGTTCCCCTCAATTTCCGCTATACCGCCAACGAAATCAAGTACTGTCTGGAACTGGCGGATGTGGATATGATTGTTTTCGGTCCCACCTTTATCGGACGTTTGGAGTCCATCTGCGACCGGCTCCCCCGCATCAAAGCGTTTCTCTATGTCGGAGAAGACTGTCCGAGTTTTGCCGAATCCTACAACAGTCTTGTTTCCTACTGTTCCGGCAAGAGTCCCGCTGTCAAAATTGAAGAAGATGATGAAGCCGCAATTTATTTTTCCAGCGGCACCACCGGATTCCCCAAAGCCATCGTTCATGCGCACCGCGCCTTGACTCATTCCTGCAAGGTGGAGCAAAATCACCATCATCAGACCAAAGAGGATACCTTCCTCTGCATTCCGCCTCTGTATCACACCGGCGCAAAAATGCACTGGTTCGGCAGTTTCCTCGTCGGCGGAAAAGCCGTTCTGCTCAAAGGAACCAAGCCTGAGTGGATCCTCAATACTGTCTCAAATGAAAAATGCACGGTTGTCTGGCTGCTGGTCCCCTGGGCTCAGGATATCCTTGATGCCATCGACAGCGGTAAGGTCAAACTTGAAGATTATCAGCTTGATCAATGGAGACTTATGCACATCGGCGCCCAGCCCGTCCCCCCCAGTCTCATCAAACGCTGGAAAGCCATCTTTCCGCACCACGATTATGATACCAACTACGGTCTGAGCGAATCCATCGGTCCCGGTGCCGTTCATCTGGGCATTGAAAATATCGACCACGTCGGCGCCATCGGTGTCGCAGGTTTCGGCTGGCAGACCAAAATCGTTGACGCCAACCGCAACGAAGTCCCCCGCGGCGAAGTCGGCGAACTCGCCGTTAAAGGCGACGGCGTTATGCTCCGGTATTACAAGGATGAGAAAGCTACCAATGATGTCCTTTCCGCAGATCGCTGGCTCTATACCGGAGATATGGCAAAGGAATCTGAAGACGGTTTTATTTATCTCGTTGACCGCAAGAAAGATGTGATTATTACCGGTGGAGAGAACCTCTATCCCGTTCAGATCGAAGATTTCCTCCGCCGTCACAATGCCATCAAGGATGTCGCCGTTATCGGTCTGCCCGATCTGCGTCTGGGCGAAATCGCCGCCGCAATCATTGAAGTCAAAGAAGGTTTCTCCCTCTCCGAAAATGAAGTCAACGATTTCTGCATGGAACTCCCCCGCTATCAGCGTCCCAGAAAAATCATTTTCGCCGAAGTCCCCCGCAACCCCACCGGAAAAATCGAGAAACCCAAACTCCGCAAACTCTACGGCGCCGATCAACTCGTCGCCCAACAAAACGAACTCCGCTAACGCTTTTTTTCGGTAGAAAAAAAAGCTTAGCAAAAAAAAGCGCGTAGCGGTCGGGTGCGTTGCCCGACCGTTTAAGGGGCGCTGCCCCTTAAAAATCCCCGATAGCCCGGGACTGGCTCTGACGAGCACAGTCACCGGGTGCGTTATTTTCCCCTGCGGTAAATTTTCGCCCGAGCCAAACCACACAGCGGCATGCAAAACCTCGGGGTATCACATGGCGCCCCCATCATAATCTTATAAGTCTTATAAGTCTTATAAGTCTTATAAGTCTTATAGGTCTTATGCAAGCGCCGCGCCACCGCAACACGCAGACCGCCGTTGCCATCAAAAAAGCCTTGCATACCCCTGCGGTAAATCTGCCAGTTGCATTACCCTTGCGGTAAATCTGCGCACAAATTCTGAATAACCGCTGAGGTTTGCTATACCCTGCGGGCGGCGCTTATGAGAGTTATGAGAATTATGAGAATTATGAGAGTTGCTGTTGGGGCGCCGATGAGCAACAACCACCCTAACGGTAAATCTTCGCCCGAGCCATTCCAGACTGCGGCACTGCAAACCCACGGGGTATACCGAGGCGCACCCATCTTGTCAGACAGGTCAGACAGGTCAGACAGGTCTGACAGGTCTGACACAAGCGCCACACCCCCGCAGCCGCAGCCTGCACACCACCGTTGCTATCAAGCAAGCAAAGCACTAACCAACAGTAAATCTTCGCCCGAGCCATTCCAGACTGCGGCACCGCAAACCCACGGGGTATACCGAGGCTTGCCACGGCGTAGCCCGTCAGGGCGAAGACGGGCGCCCCCATCTTGTCAGACAGGTCAGACAGGTCAGACAGGTCTGACACAAGCGCCACACCCCCGCAGCCTGCACACCACCGTTGCCATCAAGCAAGCAAAGCATTACCCTGCGGTAAATCTGCCCCTTGCGTTATTCACCCCCCGGCGGTCAAATTTTGCCGCAAAAAAAAGCGCCGGTGTTTCAACCGGCGCAGAAAAGGGCGAGCGTACCTCAGGGGCGCATGAGTTCTCTGAATTCTTCCACAGAAACCTGCCGTCCGTAAGGAGACAGTTCAAATGTTTCGGCATAGCGGACTGATTTTCCGGCTTCTCCGTAAGTGGCGATCAAAGTTTCTCTTGCTTCATTGGCGGCATTGATGTAACGTGTACCCCAATTTTCAAGCAGATAGGCTTTTTTCTCTTCCCACGAAAGTTTTTCGTGTTCGATGATATTGCCGCTTATTTCGTAAGAAAGCCACTCATAAACCTGAGAAACATGACAATCCAGCATACGGCATTTTTCGTCCATGACGTCATCGCAGCACATGGCGGCATCGTGCCGGAAGGGGCGCGGATCGGTGAACGAGTCAAACACACAGCCGAAGACGGGATTGACTGCCGGAACAGGGGCTTCCGGACAGAACAGGGGAACCTGTGTCAGATAAGCTGCATCCTGAACCAGTTGAGCCGTTGCCCGATGGTCGGCGTGATAATCGCAAAGACGGTGCGACAGAACGACGTCCGGATTGAAATTGCGGATCAGGGCAATGACCTTCTTTCTGATTTCAACAGACGGTTCAAGTTCGCAGTCGTGAATATCTGTGAATACCTGATATTCTGCGATACCGGAGACCTCTTTTGACTTTTGAGTTTCCAGATATCTGCGGTCACGCAAGGCATCGCGGGACATGGAAAAGTGTCCGCAGTCACCGTTGCACATTGAGACAAATTTGACCACATGTCCGGCGCGCGCCAGTTTGATTGCGGAGCCGCCGAAACGGATATCCGCATCGTCCGGATGCGCGCCGATGATGAGATAACGCTTGATTTTCTGAGTCATGCGAACGACTTAATCAAGAATTGCTTTGAGGGCATCGATGCTGATCTTGAGATCGGCGTAGGGATCCTGCAGATGGGTGTCATGTTCAACGAGAACCCATTTGTCATAGCCTTTGGCTTTGAGGAATTCCGCAGTTCCCTGCCAGTCAACAAAACCGGGCTTGTTGCCGCCGCCGAGTTCGCAGAAACGCAGACGGCTGGTCCATGCTTCGGCATTTTCGTCTTTGAAGAAGATATCTTTGAAGTGGATGGCGGCGATACGGTCATAGTATTTTTCAAGAGTTCCCAGAACGTTGCCGTTGGCACCGGCGAGGTGACCGATATCCAGCAGCAGGGTTGCTTCGGGGACTTCACGCATGAGATAGTCCAGTTCATCCTGACTTTCGATGGTGTTGCCCAGGTGGTTGTGGATGGCGGCGGTGATGTTGAATTTTGCACAGGCCTTGCAGAATTCTTTGGTGCGGCGGACAAAGACATCGAGTTTGACATCTCTGCTGCTGGAGCCGGGAAGCAGCCAGGTGTAATCTTTGCCGAAAGCGGCGGTGTAGAGCATACTCTGGGTGACATTCGTCATGCGGACGGTGGCAAAATCCATGCCCAGTTTGCGGAATTCCGCAGCTCTGGCAACGGCATCGGCGGCATCGGTTGCTTCCAATCTTTCAATACCGTTGAAGCCGATAGCTTTGAGATTGGCAAGACGATCAGCAAGATCGTAATTTCCACCGAACCAGACATTCATTCCGTAATCTGCAACACCATATTTCATTTTTGTTTTCCTTTATATATTTAAGTTGAAAGGTGATTTTCTATAAAATAATACGTTTTATGTTAAAGTCAAATAGACAAGCGTTTATTCCAGCATTTTCAGGATTTTTTGCTGTACTTTTTCATAATAGAGATTGCCCAGATGTCCGCCTCTGCTGGTCCAGGTTATGCGCCTGCCAAGGGTTGAATCCAGAAACTTTCTATCATTTTCAGAGAGCAGAAAGTCATTTATGCTGTGAAGAACATAAACTTTTTCATCATTTTTCAGGGTGTCTGCCAGGCTGTTCAAATTTGATTTGCTGTAAAGCGTATCAAGTTTGACGCCGGGATATTCGCTTGCAAGATATTTTTCAGCGTATTCTTTGAAAGTGATTTTGTCCAACTCAAGATAAAGTCTGTTGCGTGTGAATTCAACCGGCAGATGAGACAGCGGAATCAGCCCCCGTTCACTGTGGGCGGCAAACAGCATGTTCCGCATGGAGGAACGGATATATAATCCCGCCAGAAATGCGGCGGTTTCCGGATCAGCCTGAAGACGGTAGGCTCCTTTTTGAAGATCGGACATATTTTCTCTGAAAGGAGCTTGGACGTTTGCCATATCTGCCATGAGAATTCCGGCGGTATTGATAACTTTGTCAACGACTTGCTGCGGCTGGTATTTATTCATTGATTCAGCCATTTTGTCCGCCTGAATTGCGGCGTATGCCAGACTTACGGGCGGATTGACGGCAAGATATTTTTTGAAGTTGATCTGCGGATCATTTTTTTCCAACTCTGCGATTTTGAGGGTATGCATACCGCCGAAACTGTATCCGGTGAGGATGATTTCAGGATTGAAAACAAGTTCATCTTTTTTCAAATCGCTGAGCGCAAGTTTGATGACTTCCCTGACGGCGCGGGCATCATCGGGGAGAAATCCGGGCAGGCGGCAGCCGGAGCGGGCAGTGGTGAACTGCCAGGTGAAAGTGCTGTCAATGACAAGAACGGCATAACCGTTTTTATTGAGCAGTTCAGCGTAAGCCGTGGGCGTTGCCGACGGGGCGGTTCCGCCGATACCGGGCAGAAGAACAGCCAGTTTTTCGCGGCGCGGAACGGGATTGCCGTTTTTATCCTCTTCCGGTTCAGGCATGGACCAGAAGGCATAAGTCAACTCCGGACGGTTTGGGGAAAGGGTAAGACTGCGGTCTTTTCTGCGGTTTGAAAAACAGTTGTTGAAAACAGATTGCGGCATGTACCAGTAACTTGTATCGTCCTGCGCTCTGAAAAGGATCGTCCGCAAAGAGTCCTGTACAGGGGAACCCGGACCATAATCTTTCAATTCCAGCCATTCTCCCCTGAGCCATTCCGGTTTGACAACTGCGGGAGATTTTTCAAGCGGACGGGGCAGTTTTCCCGCCTTTATGAGTTTATCGCGGGTATTGAGGGCGTTGTAACGGAACATTCTCAACTGCAGTTCGCGGTAAAACATTGCCGTCTGACGGTAATTTTTGTACCGGTCATTGCTGTCTGAAACAACTTGTTTGAAAACTTCATGTGCCAGAGTGAGATTATTGACGGTGGTAAGTGCGCTGGAGTAGGGAGCGATTGTTGCACCGGTTTCTCCGGCATAGGGGATGTAGGTTTTAAGATCTGTTGCAACATCAAAAATCAGTCCGGCGGTATCCCGCACGTTATGTGCCGGAGACAGGGGCAGGGTGAGTGTTTCACCGGGGGCGATTCCCCAGGCAGCAAAGGTCTGACCGAAATCGGATTCTGTTGAGTGGAGATTCAGCCAATACTCCGCCGGGTCGAATATGCCGCCGATACCGACGGTGGAGTTGACCAGAAAACGCAGCGTTTCATCTCCGGCGCCCTGCCAGTGCGCGCGGAGCAGACAACTCAGGGCGCGGGTGGGATATTCAAGATTAAGACAAATATTTCTTATATGCGTTATGACAGGACGCGGAACGATTGAAGTATAGACAATGCCCACCGGTCTTGCGATATAGTCCATGACAAAAGAAGTTACGGCAAACATGGAACGGTTGAATCCCTCCCAGGGGTCGCTGCCGCCGAGATGGTTTTCAATTTTTGAAAGGGTGATTTGTTTGCTGTTGTCATCTTTTATTGCAGCAGTGTTTGCACAGCCGCAGAGAAACAGAACTGCAAGAAAAAGAAAACTTTGTCTGATATATTTTTTCATCCGTCAATCCATTTGAAAAAGAGCGCCCAACTGTTTGAAATCGTCAAAGAATCCGGGGTAAGAGACACCTGCACATTCGGCATTATTTATGACAAGTGGTTCTTGTGCGGCGAGTCCTGCGACGGCAAAAGCCATGGCGATCCGGTGGTCGTTGTGACTGTCAACGGTTCCTGCGTGCATGGTTCCGCCGTGGATGATCAGACCGTCGGGCAATTCCTCAGTTTTGATGCCGACTTTTGCAAGTTCCTGAGCCATGACAGCGATACGGTCAGTTTCCTTGATACGGGCCTGCGGCACATTGACCAGGGCGGTCGTACCCTCAGCAAAAGCTGCGGCAACGGCAAGAATGGGCAGAGCGTCCGGGGTGGAATTCAAATCCAGTTCACAGCCTGTAAGTTTTTTCTGACGGGGAATAAAAAGTTCTTTTCCCCGTTCTATTTTTGCTCCGAATTTTTCCACGAAGTCAAAAACTTTTTTATCGCCCTGCGGATCATTGAAATCAAGATTGCGGATAAAGATTCCGTTTCCGGCAATCAATCCGGCAATCAGGGGGAAGGCAGCTGTGGAGAAATCGGCGGCAATATTTTTTTCAAAAGCGGCAATTTTCTGTTTCCCGGGGATTTCCCAGTGGAGAAGATCATCTGATTTCTTGTAAACAAGTCCCAGATCATCCATCCAGCTGGTCGTAATGCCGACATAAGGCTGTTCGTTGAGAAATTCCAAATCTACGATGGAATCCTTTTCCGCCAGCGGCAGAGAGAAGAGCAGGGAACTTAAAAATTGCGAACTCTGTCCGTCAGCGGTGGTTTTTCCGCCTTTTACGGGACCGCAGATGGAGAAGGGACATTTTCCCGTCGGTGCATTGACTTTTGCGCCCAGTTGCACAAAGGAGTTCAGCAGTGTGGACATCTTTCGGGTACGCAGAGAATCATCTCCGTCAAAAGAAATCGTAAAATCCTGAAGCGCACAAACGCCTGAAAGCAGCCGCAGACCGGTTCCGGAGTTTTTCATGTCGATTACTTTTCCGGGATTTCTGAATTTTCCTTGGGTTCCGGTGATTTCCCAACGGTCAGGGTAACAGACAACTTCCGCGCCAAGCAATCGGGCGGCGTCAAGCGTTGCCAGAGTATCCTCTGAGGCGAGGGGCGCATGGAGTATGCTTTTTCCGTCGGCGCAGAGAGCGGCGATGATTCCTCTGATTGTGTGGGATTTTGAACCGCTGACAGCGATACTCCCTGAGAGGGTTGAAGATGATACAGTAAGTTTCATTGTTATTTCATGCCTTTATATTCCAGCCAGGAGTCCCGCAGGAGTTTTCCTTTTGAGAAATTTTCTTCAAATCCGTCAAAATCCCCCTGTCTGATAAGTTCTTTGAATTGTTCCAGACTTTTTTCAAATTCCTCCAGAGCCGCGAGAACGGCGGGCGTATTGTGTTCAACGATTTCACGCCACATCTGCGGACTGCTTGAGGCGATACGGCTGGTATCCTTGAATCCGGTTGCACAGCCGCGGAAACGTGCAAGTTTTTCAGATTCGTCCGCATGGTCAAGAATTGACAGACTCAGTGCCGAAGCCACAACATGCAGGGCATGGCTGGTTTCTGCGACCAGACGGTCGTGTTTTGCGGCATCAATGATGGCTGTGTGACATGAAATACTCTGCCAGAAATTTTCCAATTCCGCCATTGCTTTGTCCGGGGCATTTTTAGCGTATGTGATAAACACGTCAGCATTTTTGTATAATTGGGGGAACGCTGCGTTTATGCCGCTTTTTTCAGTTCCCGCCATCGGATGTGAGCCGATAAAATAGGGACCATCAGGATTTGTGAAAATCCGGTCTGCTGCGGAAACGATTTCCAACTTGATACTGCCGATATCCGTCACAATCGTTCCCGGGCGGCAACACTTTGCACACAACGGCAGGAGTTCAAGGATGACGGGGATGGGCAGGGCAAGAATAACGATATCGGCTTTTTTTAAAACCACTTCCAACTCGGGATGGACTTCATCAACAGCATTGACGGCAAGTGCAGCAGTCCGGGTTTCTTCTCTGCGCGCCCAACCGATACGGTTGACTTTTTTTTCTGCCAGAGCCAGTCCCAGGGAGCCTCCCAACAGACCCAGTCCGGCGATTGCGATATTTTTCATTGCTTTTATAGTGAATTTTCGATGCTTGTTTATATCTATATATATAATATAACGCCGGAGAGACGTTTTATCAAGATTTTTTTCTGCAATGCAAATCGTTACTGTGGACTTTTTTTATCATCTGCGGAAATTGTTTTTTTTTGATAAAAATATACAAAAGTAAACTGTTTTTACTTTAAAATATATAAAAGTATACTATATTATAATTGTGTGTCAATCAAAAAATCCCAAAAAGGAGAATTAAATATGGCTGTCGGATTTGGAATCATCGGTGCCGGAATGATTGCCGAAATGCATGCAAAGTCCATGCAGGAGTTGGAGAACGTTCAACTCATCGGATTTTACGATAAAAATTTTGCAGCTGCCGAAAAGCGTGCAGCGCAGTTCAATGTCAGAGCTTACGCAAGTTTTGAGGAGTTTCTTGCTGATTCAGCTATTCAGGCTGTTACGATTGCCACGCCGTCGGGAATGCACGGCAGTGTGGCGATCCCCGCTGCGCGTGCCGGGAAACACATTTTGTGCGAAAAGCCCCTTGAGATTACTTTGGAAAAATGCGATGAGATCATCCGCGAGTGTGAAAAGAATAATGTTCTGCTTTCACCTGTGTTTCAGAGCCGTTTTTCCAAGCCGGTTCAGCTTGTGCGTAAAGCCATGGGCGAGGGGCGTTTCGGACGTATGGTCCTTGCCAGTGCCCAGATGCGCTGGTACCGCGAAGCCAGTTATTACAGCGGTTCCAACTGGCGCGGAACCTGGGATCTTGACGGCGGCGGCGCTCTCATGAATCAGGCGATCCACATGATTGATCTGCTTATTCACATCAACGGCGCGCCCGAAGAGGTTTTTGCTTTTTCCGGAACCCTGACCCACAGTATTGAAGTTGAAGATAATCTCTGCGCCACCGTCAAATACCGCAACGGTTCTTTCGGAACGATTGAAGTAAGTACCTCCTGTGCGCCCGGTTTCCCCCGCCGTCTTGAATTTTCCGGCAGTACCGGAAGTGTTGCTTTCGGTGACAGCACCATCACCCGCTGGGAGTTTGCCGACTCCCGTCCTGAAGATGAGATCATCCGTCAGGAACTGGAGCATCCCACTGATGCCGGCGGCGGCAGTGCCCCCATGAATATCAACGCCAACGGACACCGCAGTCAGATTTCCGACCTTGCAGATTCCATCATCAACGGAACGCCTCTTTATCTTGACGGCAAAGAGGGACGCCGCGCCATTGAACTTATTACCGGTATTTACGAATCTGCCCGTACCGGCAAACCTTATTTTTTCCGCAGAGGATGACAAATGAATATTTCTCTTGATCTTATTCCTGTAAAAATGCGTCTTCCGCTGAAGTTCGGCGCTGAAACCATTGATTCCATTAAAATTGCCCACGTTGAACTTGCAGCCTACGGTGCAAAAGGTATCGGAGAAACTCCCCTGTCTGTTGCCTGGTCATGGCCCTCTTCGCGTTCCTTTATTGAAAGAGAAGAAATCATGTGCGCCTTCTGCCGTTTCCTCTCTGAAAATTACCCGGAACCCCACGTTCATCCCATGACGGAAGGAAAAGTTTTTCTGGATGATATTCTTCCGGTTCTGCATGCAAAATTCAATGATGAGAAGAATACTGATATGCCCCACCTGGCGGCGTTGATTTGCGCTTCAGCGTTTGATATTGCCATTCATGATGCTTACGGGAATTCTCTTGGTAAAGCGACTTATCAGACTTATACGAAAGAGTTTATGGAACATGATCTTGCGTGGTTCTACAATGACCCCGCCTTTGCCGGAAAGTACCCTGCAGATTATTTTGTTTCCGCTCCGGAGACTCTGCCTGTCTGGCATCTTGTCGGCGGAAAAGATTTATTGACTGAAGCCGAATTGACCGGCAATGAACCCGATGACGGTTATCCGGTTACCCTGACTGAATGGATCAAACGTGATGGATTGACTTGTTTGAAAATCAAATTGACCGGCAAGGACTCCGAATGGGATTACAACCGCATGGTTGCCGTCGGAAAAATTGCCCTTGAATACGGCTGTGATTCTCTTTCCCCGGATTTCAACTGTCAGGTGACTGACCCTGATTATGTGAATCAGATTCTTGATCGTCTTAAAGAGAATGAACCTGAAATTTTTGATCTGGTTATTTATGTGGAACAGCCGTTTCCCTATGATTTGGAAAGTAACCGCATTGATGTTCACTCCTGTTCTGACCGCAAGCCGCTGTTTATGGATGAAAGTGCCCATGACTGGCGTTTTGTCAAATTGGGATATTCCCTCGGCTGGAACGGTGTTGCACTTAAAGTTTGCAAGACTCAGACCGGCGCTTTGCTTTCCGCCTGTTGGGCGAAAGAGCATAATATGAAGTTGATGGTTCAGGATTTGACCAATCCTACTTTTGCCATGCTTCCGCATGTCCTGCTTGCCGCCCACATCGGTACGATTCGCGGTGTTGAATGCAACGCCCCCCAGTTTTACCCTCAGGCTTCCCTCGAAATGGAAAAGCTTCATCCCGGTTTATATGAACGCCGCAACGGTGTTGTCGTCATCAAATCCCTGACCGGCACCGGCTTTTCCGCTTTTTTTTCCAGGTGAAAAAAAAGCTTGGCAAAAAAAAGCCAGGTAGCGGTTGCGACGTTGCTGCAACCGGTCAGGGGGACTGGCTGTCCCCCTGACAACCCCCGGAATGCCCGTGGGTAGTTCCCCCCGCTTTTTTTCCAGGTGAAAAAAAGCTTGGCAAAAAAAGCCAAGTAGCGGTCGGGTGCGTTGCCCGACCGTTTAAGGGAAGAGTCCCTTAAAAATCCCTCACAGACTTACCCGTGGGCGCAGCGGCTGACTCTTCGAGTCTCGCCGCCGTTTGCTATTGTACCTCTGCGGCACATTTACGCCCCGCGCCAAACCACACAGCGCCCTGCACACCCCCGGGGTATCCCTTGGCGCGCCCATTTTGTCCATTAGGTCCATCAGGTCCACCTGGTCCATAAGCAAGCGCCACACCCCCGCAGTTTC
>SUVX01000066.1 GCA_015061725.1 Lentisphaerota bacterium | reverse complement strand
ACAGGAATATATAACAGCTCTTCTGGAAAATGATATTTACCGACTTGATGAAGTAAAACGCGATGTCCGGAAGATGCACTTGCTGCTGAAATCATTAGCCCGCAACGAAAGTACCATAGCAAGTGTAGCTGTTTTGCGGAAAGACATCAGCGGCGTAGATGGGGAAAATATTGATGAAGATACAATCCATGCCTATCTTGATGTATTTCGCAGGATGTTTCTTTTGGATAATCAGTTGCCTTTTGCCCCTGCAACACGTTCATCAATCCGGATCAAACAAGCTGAAAAGCGGCATTTGGCAGATCCGTCTCTTGCCTGTGCATTACTCAAAATGACTCCGCAGGGGTTGGTGAATGACCTTGAAACATTCGGATTTCTGTTTGAAGCTCTCTGTATCAGAGATTTGCGGATTTATGCTGAAACATTCGGAGCCGAATTGTATCATTATCGTGATTATAAAGACAATGAATTTGATGCCGTTATTGAATTCCCTGACAAAAGATGGTGTGGTGTGGAAGTAAAATTGGGAGCTAATCAAATTGATTCTGCTGCAGAAAATCTATTGCGTATCAATAAGGCGATTGAAGATGCCAATGGCAAACCGGCTTCGATTTTGATGGTGATCTGCGGTTTGTCAAACGCGGCATACAGAAGACCGGATGGAGTCTATGTATTACCGATAACGATGCTGAAAGATTAATAAATAGCGTTCCAAACACGATTGAAATTCCAGATAAAATGATGCCATTCTATGTAACAGCGTATAAATCAAGCCTTTATGATTTAATTATTCCGTCCACCTCCTGTGAATCGGGGGCGGAACGGGAAAAAAGACGTGCGGTTGTTTTTGCGTCCGGGAAAACCGGGAAAAGCGAATGTAAATTGGTGCCATTCCATATAAGCAACTAACTATCATCGGTTTGCAATTAAATTATTCTCTTTTTCCGGAATTTTTCATCAAAAGGCGGTTGCCTAAGCGGATGTTTTTCAGGAAAATAACCCGAGACTTTTTATCTGTGAACTGTAAAAGTAAACACACTCCTTTTTAGAGCGGCAAGTTGTAAATTTATCTTCAAAATATCGGTGAAAACTTCTTGTTATAAAAATCTGCCAAATTTTCATTAATTCATCAAAAAAAATCCGGTTTCAGCTTGACAAATCGATATTTCCGCAGTAAGTTTATTACGCATTTGATTAATTCCTTTATTTTTTGTTTCAGTTATAAAAAAAAGGTCAAATGCACTTTTGGCAAACAACTCGTCTTATAACAAAATTTCATATAAACAGGAGAAGTATTTTTATGTCGAAGTCTATTTTTAAACGCATCTTACCGGTTATCATGGGAGCTTGTGCATTTATGCTGCTTCTGGGCAATCTGGCGGTTGTTAAATCCGTCATGCCGGAGTCTTACTTCACTCCTGCGCTGACACATGTTGTCTGTGCTGTTATCCTTGCGGCAGGTTGTTCGTTCTGCAAACGCGATCAGATTTTGAAAGCAGCTCCGTATCTGACCGGAGCATTGTTCATTCTGCTGTTGGCTCTGCCGTTTATCGGATACAAAGTCAACGGCGCTCTCCGCTGGATCAGAATCGGCGGCGTATATTTTTCCCCCGCAGTTTTTGCAATGCCGATACTCTGTCTTTTCTGGGGATGGCTTCTTCAACAGAAAGGTAAAACTCTTTCCCTCAAACACAAAAGCATTCTTTTCGGAATATTTGCTTTTGCCGCCATCCTTATTTTTTGTCAGCCCTTTGTCGGAATAAGTTTCATCATACTCATTCTTGCTGCCGTTCTCCACTGTCTTTCCGGCGGCAGCACCATTAAGACGCTTCTCGCCGGAAGTATCGTTTTTATTGCAGGAATCGTTCTGCCTCTTGTTGTAACCGGACGCATTCACAGAATATATACCTTTCCCGGTCCCTGGCAACACCTTCCCGGCGTTTCATTTTTTCAGACAAATCAGTTGGTTGCCATCTTGAAACATTCTGTATTCCTGGGACCTCATCAGGCACCCGATCACCTTATCGGACAAATCATTACAACTCCAGAAAGCGCCCTTGTCCTCGGTTGCGGCAAGTTCGGATTTGCTTTTTTGATCGCCGCCATACTTCTCATGCTCGTCATCATTACCGGAGGCTTCATCATCTGCCGTTTGGAAAAAGATCCCGTTGAACGACTGCTTTCCGGAAGCATGACCACAGTATTGCTTCTGCCCTTTGTTGTCAATCTTCTGGCGATGTCCGGTTTTCTTCCTCCCGGCAGTATCGGCTTTCCGTTTCTCTCTTACGGCGGCAATGCCATGCTCGCATACGCCTTTGCGCTCAGCTTTTTCTTCAACAGAAAAATATAAAAATGGTGCCATTCTATGGAACAGTATATAAATCAATCCTTTATGATTTAATTATTCCGTCTACCTCCTGTGAATCGGGGGCGGAACGGAAAAAAAGACGTGCGGTTGTTTTTGCGTCCGGGAAAACCGGAAAAAAGCGAATAATTTAATTATAAATTCTTTATGGATAGTTTTTTATGTGGAATGACACCAATTAATTGGATTATAAATTTTATTTAAAAGGACTTGAGATTTGCGAGAAAAGTGATAAATTATATGTGTTGGCAAAGGAGATGAGAAGATGAACGATATAGTCATTCCTAAAAATACCCGTGGAAGCAATATGGATGAACCTCTATGGTTTGATCCCGATGGAAAGCGCCCGGACAATCTTTCTCCTGAAGAAAATGCCCGACGAGATGCATTGCTGAAAAAGTTGGATTATATCTGCGAAAAATGGAATGACGAGCAGTCTCAGCAAGATAAAAAAGACTGATTTTCGAAATTATTGACAGCTGACAAAAGCACGCTGTTGAAAAATTTGAGTGCTTTTTTACGCCTTTTTTCGCCATAATCAAGTTTTGATTTGCACACCGGCAAAAATGCCTGTGTGCTTTTTTATGCCTTTTTTTGAAAAGTCAAATTTTTTTTGTCAGACAAGTCAGACAAGTCAGACAAGTCGGACAAGTCGGACAAGTCCGACAAGTCAGACAACCCCAAAGAAAGCAAAACTTATGAGTTACACGATTTTTGACAATCTTGCATTGAGTGATTTACACTTTGAGCAGGATTCCCGTGACAGTTTTCTCAGGATTCTTACAATGCTTTTTCCGGAGAAAATCTCTTCAACGCGAACCACAGCGTGATTCCGAGAATCGTTGAAGTCAACATATACGATGTCGGAAAATTCGCAATGAGTATCCAATAGTTTTTTGCAAAAAACGGAAATAGACAGAAGACCCAGAACACCCTGAAAATACAGATTCCGAAAATGGAAATTGCTGTGGGAAGGACTGAATATCCCAAACCGCGCAATGTACCCGAAAAAACATCAAGAATCATAAACAGAAATCCCGGCAGCAGCTGAAGAGTCGCTCTTATATATGCAAATTCCAACATTTCCTCACTGGGATTTTTAACACAGAAAGGCAGCCAGACGGACAAAGTAAAACGGGCAATCCAACCGAGGGTGATACCGATGGCAAAAGCGTAGATCAGATTCCAGAAAAGACCTTTCACGATCCGGTTCTTCTTTTTTGCGCCGGCATTTTGTCCGGTAAATGTAATGGATGTCTGATGTTGGGCATTGGCAATACTGTTGATCACTCCGCCGGCAGCGAATCCGATGATCGTCGTTGCGGCAACAGCTCCCGGTCCGAATTCGTTGTTTGCGTGGGCAACCAGAAGATTTGAAACAGCAAAGCAGGCATTCTGAAGTCCTGCCGGAAAACCGTTGTAACACACTTTGCCCATAATGCGCAAATCAATCCGCAGCAGCTTTCCGAAAAAGAATCTGTAAGCACCGTGTGAACGGTAAAGAGCCCTCAAAATAAGCACAAGAGAAAGCAGCTGTGCCGTTACAGTAGCATAAGCAACGCCGAGAATATCCATGCCGAAAAATGCAACAAGAATGATATTCAGCACCACATTGACAACGCCCGATGTGCAGAGAATGACCATCGGCAGATTGGGTTTTCCGACAGAACGCAGAATACAGCATCCGAAAGCGTATACGACAACGGCAGGCATTCCCCAGAGAACGACAAAAAAATATGCCAGAGAATCTTCTAAAATGGATTCCGGCACATGCAGCAGCTGAAATCCGGTCCTGCCGAAAAGATATCCCGTAAGCAGAATGAATACGCCGCAGACTGTTCCAAGCGAAATGGAAGAGTGTACTGCCCGGCTGACATTTTTATAATCTTTTGCCCCCATAAAACGTGAAACAACCACACTGACTCCGGCTCCCATTCCCAGAAAGACCGTACTCAGAATACTTGTGACCGGCGCAGAACTTCCGATCGCGGCAACAGCATGTTCTGCATTTTTTGCCCAGTGTCCCACCACGATCACATCCGTCGCATGAAAAAGAATTTGAGTGATGAATGTGATGGCAAGGGGCGTCATGAATTTGATAAGCTGAATCGGGATTACCCCTTGCGTAAGATCCATTTTTCTGAAAGAAGCCATAGTTTTTTACGGAAATCCGTCCTCTGATTAATTCTTTGGAATATCTTATGTAAAATGTACCACCTGACGGAAATATTTACAAGCAGTTTTATCAGAAAAGATGAGCAACAGAGATATCTTCAATGCGGAACTTTCCCCTCAGCACAACAAACTTTGAGCTGTCTGCATTTTTATAGAACAGCATACTGCAACACGCCTTCGGGCGTTACATCAAGAACGCTGCCGGCTTTGACCTTTACCGACGGAGACAAAGGCATCAGACAAATCGCTCGGTGGCTGACTCTATCAGATTTGTCCGACAAAAAATTTGACTTTTCAAAAAAAATAGCGGTACATTACCTCTTATTGGTTACCTGATGGTGTAAACGGGTTAAAGTTTTCAACTTGTTTTTGACTTTCTCCGGGAGTCTTTCAGATAATTTATCACGTTTTTAGAAATTCAACCGGGTTACACACAGTTTGCAAACCTGCCTCCGACGAGTTGGGTGCCCCATTCTCGCAGATTTGCGCCCCATGCATAACTCTACGCTTCCAGCATACGCATGCTGTAATTTTAATCTTCTGAAGAATTGTTGGCGTTGACGCAACGCGGATTTTTTTCATCCAGCCGGTTTGACCAGAGATACTTCCTTGTTTCGGCAACAACCACTTTCTGAAGAAGAATCAGACTTATCACGTTGGGTATCACCATCAGGCCGTTGGAGAAATTGGCGAAGTCCCAGACGACCGAAAGAGATCCGACCGCTCCGAGAAAGACAATCAAAGTATAGAACACTTTGTATCCGGCAAGCACCCACGGCGTATTGACCAGATAACGCAAACATTCTTCTCCGTAATAAAACCAGCCGATGAGCGTGGTCGAGGCAAAGGCGAAAATCGCAAAGGCAAGCAGGTATTTTCCGACATAAGGTATCTGTTCAAAACAACTCTGGGTCAGAATGGAGTTATCTTTTAAACTGACCGATTCCGGATATGCCAGAGCGCAGGAAACAATCACCAGTCCCGTCATGGCACAGATGATGATCGTGCAGAATGTTCCGGTATAAGAAACCAATCCCTGTCGGACCGCATTGCGGGTGCGCGCTGTTGCCGCAACAATAGGTTCAGAACCCATACCCGCTTCGTTTGAAAAAAGCCCGCGGGCAATTCCGTAACGCGCGGCAAGCATGAATCCGTATCCGGCAACGCCGCCGAAAGCCGCCTGAGGCGCAAAGGCACTTTTTAAAATGACACTCACAGATTCAATGAGAAATCCTCTGTTCATAAAAAGCAAAGTCAAACAACCGGCAAGATAAATTCCGGACATCAGCGGCACAAGGCAGGTGCAGACACGGGCGATACTCTGCAAGCCGCCCATGATAACCAATCCGACCAGAATGGAAAAAACCAAGCCTGAAATCCACGGTTCAACGCCGAATGTCTTGTTCACAATCACCGCAATCGCGTTGCTCTGTACCAGGTTGCCCGTTCCGAGAACAGCGATTCCCGCCACGATGCAGAAGATGACCGCAAGCCACTTCTGACGCAATCCGCGGGCAATAACATACATGGGGCCGCCGTGGACGACACCCTCTTTGTCTTTGATACGGTATTTGACCGCAAGGAGTGATTCAGCATACTTTGTCGCCATACCGAAAATACCGGTCACCATGCACCAGAAAACAGCTCCGGGACCGCCGAGAACGATCGCCGTAGCCACGCCCACAACGTTGCCGGTTCCGATCGTGGAAGCAAGCGCAACCGCAAGCGCGGCAAAGGGCGCAACATTACCGTCGATCTGATCGTCTTTCTGCATGACAAGTTTGAATGCCGTTCCCAGATGTTTCTGGATGAAACACAAACGGATGGTGTAAAACAGATGCGTTCCCAGCAAAAGAATCAACAGCGGCGGTCCCCAGAGAAAGGCGTCTGCCGCTTTGAGTGCAGCTGAAAATGTTTCAAGAAACTGCTCCATAATCTCCCTCTCCTCTATTTGACGGGAAAGGGAAATTCACAATCAGCCGGAACACTCCTGAAACTGTCAAAATCCTTTTTCAGCACATCGGCAAGCGCGCGCCATCTTCCTTCCATATCCTCAAGATAGAGCCAGGGCTGCCAGCCGAGTTTGATATAGGTTGAAACTGCAGGCACACGGAAGTCATCCGTCAGCAGGGAATAAGCCCGGTATCCCTCCTGATACAAACGGTGCATGACAGCAACGCTCACGCTTCTGCCCAGACGTTTGCCGTTGTAATCCGGATGGGTCATCACCCAGCCAAGCACGCCCAATTCGGGACGGTCGGGCATATCCGTTTTTTCAGCACATGCTGAGGCACAGAGACGTCCGGTTGCCTTTTCTTCAACCACAAACAGGGCATCTTTGAGAACCTTGTTGCGGAATTTTGCCAGATATTCCGGGTCCCAGGCGGAGAATCCCACAGAGGCACGCAAGGCGTTGTACGCTTCAAGTTCACTGTCTTTGAGCGGACGGATGATGAAACCTTCGGCAACAGTCAACTTGGGGAGTTCCGTTTCCACTGCATTGAAAATCATTTTAAGCTGGGGCATTTTATTTTTCCTTTATTTTAAAAATTTGATTATTTCATCCAAATCAGTTATTTTCAATATTCCCGCAGGTATCATGCTTTGCGGTATCGGGGCAAAGTCATCAGCCAGGGCTTCACGGTAAGTCGTGAATTTTTCCGGCAGTTTGATTTTGACAGGTTTTTCACTTAAAAACGCGGCAAATACCGCAGGAATCACCCCGATACCTGAACAACTTAACGTAATTTCTTTTGCCCCCTGAGCATACAGAAGTTCAACGGCGCAGAGAACGTCTTTGACTCTCTTGCCCGTCATGGATTCGTTGAGCATCCACAGCAGGGCGTCGTAATGATAATCCGCCTGATAATCGGCGAAGAAATCCTGTCTGTTCTGGTTGCAGCTTTGAGAAAGACTTTCGCCGACTCCCCGGTAATCAATGCCGCAGAGATACCCCTCTTTTTCATCCGGAAGCGGGCGGTCTTTCAATTCTTCGATCACGCTCTGATGGGGGACATAAAGTTCAACTTTATCAAATTCCGGGAACTGATACCAGGCATGTTCAACGTGTGTCACAAAAAGCGTGGTGACGATTCCTTGATCTGTTTCAAGTCCGTAACGTGAAAAGATGTGATTTCTGCATTTGTGATAAAGCACCCGCCAATAAGGCTGTTCCATTTTGCCGATTCCGAGCAGGGTGCGGAGCTCTTTTTTCAATTCTTCTTTTGACAGCTCCGGAACAGAGATTTTCTCTGCTTTTTCGCGGATAAAATCAAAAACAGTTTTGCTTTCCGCAAGATCACGCGTGTTTCCCGTCGGGGTACAGCACGATTCTTCAAAGGTAAGCGGTTGAAATGCTGCCTCTTTATTTATTGTTCTTAATCCCAGTTGTTCAGAGAAAAAGCGGTAGGACTCCAAACGCATATTAAGACTGTAACAATGCCGGTCAGGACCCATGAAAAGACGGACATTATCTTCTGCGCCGAGCAGTTCATAGATTTTTCTCACCTCAGCAAAACTTTCTTTTGTTCCTCTGGGGTCGAACTGATCCAGACTCTGGGCAAGAATCGTCAGCGGACGGGGAGAAGCGGCAATGAGCAAGTCCGCCATTTCTCCGCCGTCTGCGGCAAAACCGGGGTACATCTGTTCGCCGTCGGCGGGCAGTTCATTTTCAACATTGCGCAAGAAACTTGTGATATAACAGCCCGGCGCAGCGGCGGCATAGCGGGCGTCAACAGCACTTAAAAGTGTGGTCATCGTCCCCCCGCCTGAGTTTCCGGTAATACCGATTCTTGAAGTGTCAATTTCAGGACGTGAACACAGATAATCCATCGCACGGATACCATCCCACACCCGCCATGAACCGAAGAAGTCTCCGATACTTTTCAAATGACGGTTGATGATATTGTGCGTGTCGCACAAATCGTGTTTTCCCGCATCGCGCAGCTGCATGCGTTCCCCCTGATGAATGGGGTCAACGATCAGCGCCGCACAACCATTCTGAGCGAAAGTGTGGCACAACGGCTGATAGTTTTCATGGAGTTTGCCGTCTTCGGCGTGTCCTGAAACGATCATCATTGCCGGAATTTTTCCATCAATGTCATCAGGCAGATAGAAATTCATGGTAACGGGAAATCCCGGACGGCTCTCTATAATGATTTTTTCTATGGTATATCCGGGACGTTTGACTTTACCCGTAATTTTCGGATTCAGCGGCGTGCGTTCAGGGAAATCAAAGGTTTTCAGCAGCCGTTTTTTCGCCGCACGGACATACTCTTCTGCAGCGGAACGGGTGGTAATTTTCTTGAGTTTCTCTGCGCGGCGCGCGGCATTGGCGCGGAATCTCTGCACAAAGTGTTCCTGTATCAAGGCTCCGAAATTGGACATTTTTTATTCCTCTAAATCTCGATTTCCATGCCGTCAGTTCCGAGAATCACAGGATAAGGCAGTTTTGCACACGCTTCAAGCGTTGCGGCAATGCCCTCTTCTTGCTGATAAAAACCGCCGCGGTGATTGAAAACAAGTTTGCCGACTTTTATTTTTTCAAGAAACGGAATTGCTTTGGCAATGGGATAATGGGTCAATTCAACCACAGCCAGATCGCTTCCGTCGGCTTCTGCAACGGCAAAATCGCTGAAATCCGCCCGCAGATCTCCTGAGAAAAATATCTTTTTATTTTCAGCCTCAACGATGAGAGAAAAACTTTTATCCGAAACAGGCATAAGGTGTCCGGTTCTGACGGAACGCATTTTTAAAACATCATCGGCATAGCCTTCATCAACAGAGGCAAAACGGATATTTTCTGTTCCTTTATAGCAGTTGAGGGCAATCCATGAACGGATGATATCAGCACAGGCAATATCAGCCAGCAGATAAGTGCTGTCAATTTCAGGATAACTTTTTCTGTTCTTCATGCCCAGACGGATGACTTCAGGCAGTCCCGCCGTATGGTCCAGGTGGGTGTGGGTGATCATTACCGCCGCAAGCTGTGCGGAGTCCAGTCCTTTTTTGATGAGGCGGTGAGCCGCACCGTCAGCGGCATCAATCAGATAATTTTTGTTTCCCGCCTCAAGCAGCATGGATGTTGAGGCAAAGTCAGGCGTTGCGGTACCATGTCCGCAACCCAAAAGCGTCAGTTTCATTTTCTTTTTTATCTCCAGGGAGGATTGAATTTTGTTTTGGTATCTTTCCAATAATTAACCTGCGTATAATGCATGTTTGCCGCATGACCGTCAGCCATAAGCATATTCATCGTCTGACCGCTGCCGTGATAAAACACCGTTCTTGCGGGTGTTCCGGGGATTCCGGACGGTCCCCATTCGGCATCGATGGCAAAATTCGCGGCGTTGGTATCTTCCTGCATATAGTAGCAATTCATGGCAACTTCTCCCATCAATGCAATCTGTCCGGGCTTGCGGATGGTGTTGAGCAGAATAAAGTATCCGTTATGCGTGCCGCGCCAGCCGGAATCACCGTAGGTCGCGTGCTGATTATTGACCGCGTGCCAGCGCAGACAATGCCGCCAGCCGTAGTTGGTTCCGCCCGTCTTGGACTTGGTCGTTGAGGGACAGTAAAACGGATTTTTCATACTGTAAGAACCGTATGTCAGCATCTTTGAGCCGTTGACAATGCAGCGGACCCAATTATCGCCATCCTGAGAAGTGCCGCTTAAATCATACAATTTACTGATACCGACTCCGGGGATGTAACCTCCGGAATTATCCGCATAAAACATCACAGCCATTCCGATCGTCTTTTCATTGTTGAGACAGCTGGTCTGTTTGGCACTTTCACGCGCTTTCTGCAAAGCCGGAAGAAGCATTGCAGCAAGTATTGCTATGATTGCAATCACAACGAGAAGTTCTATAAGGGTAAAACAGTGTTGTTTTACCCGTCCATGGACGGGTACGGAATGTTTGTTTTTCATACAGACTTTCTCCTTATTTCCTGGTGAATACGTTAAGATTTTTGGCAACAGATACTTCGATCTGATCAACTTCACACACGCCTGTCCCTGCGGGCAGGTAAACGGCAAGAGAACAACGGGCGATTTCGCCGGATTTTTTCATATCTTCTGTGATGAAAATATATTCATTCTGCCGTCCGGTATCAGGAGCGGGAACAAACTTTGAACAGCTGTATCCCTGTTTTTTATAGTAATAAAGTCCCACTCGGCACTTGCTGCCGGTGGTTCTTACTTTCACACGCACCACGTCGTGTGTTCCGCAGGGAATGATCGGTCCCTCAATTACAGTCGGATCACCTTTGCTCCCCGTCAGACGGACGGCGTTTTTACCATCCTTTACAATCATTTCAGCCTTACCGGACTTTTTGTAATAATTGACTTTGCTCCACCCGGCATAAAGATCGCCTTTGCGGTTTTTGCCGCCGAGCTGTCTGTAAGAAGCAGAGGGAACAAACTCGTTATCTTTTTCTCCTCTGGTGACAACTGCCATATCAACCCAGATTGCATTCTCTTTTCGGGAACCTTTGACGTAGGCCGGTCCGGTGAATTTGGCAGAGAACCACACCTGGTCATAAGTGTTGTCCTCCGGGTCGCCGTTGGTCAGCGTGAACCAGTGATTCGTCGGTGCCTGGATCGCCCAGCCGTGCGCCCAGAAGTCGGAAACCGCTTTCAATTCAATGGAGCCGGGAATACGGAACCAGTGATATTTTTCATCCTGCGGCACCTGCCGCAAAGGCAGCGCCACCCTGCCCGTTGAACGGTGATTGCTCAATACAAAATTTGTCGTGTAAAAGTTGTGTTTTTTGTTTATCAACTTATAAATGCCGTGCCGTTCCGGACGGGGATCGGCGGATTTCAGTGCCATGCCGTAAAACGATTCAGGATCTTTCACGACCTTTGCGCCGAACATGCTGACACCTTTGAAATTGATGTAACTGATCATCTTGAAGTTCTGCGCCGGCACATCCTTGAATTTTTCAGGACGGGGCAGATTGAGAGATACTGGTTGGAAACGCTTTTCAAATTCGTCATCGGTACGTTTGAAAGATGTACCTCCAAGTCTGCGGGTATATTCCCTTGACAGGGAACGGCACTCATTTAAAAGCGCATTGCGTGAAATGCCCGCTGCGGTAAAAACTTTTTCATAACTCTGCCAATTTGCAAGCACATACCAGACGGGCGTAATCAGTTCATAACGCAGACGCGCCGCATAACGGCTTTTTTCCGGCAGGGATTTTTCTGCTTTATGCACATCAAGATAAAATTTGAGCATAAATTCCGGGGTAAGATAATTCCAGTGTCCTGCGCCGCAGCTGGTGGAGTTGATCTGTTTCTGCTTTTTTATTCCCGCACGGATGATGTCAAAATAATTTTTCATCATCTTTGCAGCCGGTCCGAAATATCCCTTGAAAAACGTATCAGCAAGTTTTTCGGCGTCAGCATCGGGATTGACCATCAGACGGCAGGCGGAAAAGTAATTAAGAAGCATAAAGTTCTGCGGGGAATTGTGATCCATGCTTGCTTCAATGAACATCGCACGGACATTATTTTTCAAAAAGAATTTAAAATCCGGTTTTATGGTATCAAAAACAGTTTCCATGCGCGGCGGATTGAAGTAACTTCTGCCGCCCAAGTTCCAGTAATCCCACATCATCAGAAGATTGGCAGATTTGCTCCAGGTATCATAATAGTTTTTATACCAGGCGTTGAGCGTGGACTCTGTGGGATAAAACGGTGAACGGCGCGAAAAATCATCGTCGATCTGAATCAGGACATTCTTTTCAGGCAGAATTTTGCGGGGCGGCTGTTTGGAACCGAATGTACGGATAATGATTTCAGGATACTCTTTGCGGATATTTTTTGCAACAAAATTGATGTAGTCCAGCAGAAGTTCCGTTTCTGAGCCATCGGAGGAAATCAGTTTTTTACATTCAGGACAGCGGCAGATGTATCCGGTATTATCCAGCGTGGAGATATCATACACATAAGGCCAATCCTCTTTCGGATATTTTTTGCGGTCACTTTGAATTTTTTTCCGCAAAGACTCCAGAGTTATGCGCCTGACATCGGCATTGGTCATGCACAAACTGCCGCTCATTCTGTCGGATTTGGGCTTGACACGCCGCCCCATTTCATCCATCTGAAAATACTCGGGGTGCTTTTCAAACAGCGAACGCGGCACATAATCGCAGAGGTTGTGATAGGGGTAATGCGGAATATTATACATACCTCCCACATAAAGCGGCGGCAGACTCCGTGTGGCACAGCCGTTGATCCTGTTACGGAGAATCCACTTTACATAACGCTCTTTTTCAGATTTTGAGGCTTTGACCCGCAACAGATGATTGTGGATAGCGTCATAGATCAAACGCCCCTCAAAAGCGGGTTTACGCTTTTCATTAAAGACGGGAAAGTCCGGTTTATCCGTCGGAATCACAGTTTCATCCGGCGCAATAAAGGCAACGCCGAGACGCTCCAATACTTCATAAACGCCGTAGAGCGTTCCGGCGGGAACTCCTCCTGAAATAATGAGATTTGTTCCGGCAGTCCGCAGTATCCACTCTTCGCGGTCCGCTTTAGAAGAATCAACGCCTGTTGTCTTTGCAAAAGAGGTATTGCCAAGATAAATGACACTTTTTCCCTTTGCCTGACTTTCAGGAATAACGGTCAACTTTCTGCCGTATATTTTCTGATAAAAGAATTGCAGTTCCTCAGATGCTGTTTTTTCCAGACGGGAAGGGGATTTTCCAGTTACGAGAAACACCGGAACTCCGGCAGCAAGCTGCAGAAAACCCACAAGCGCACAAAGGAACAGCAATTTTTTCATTTTTTATTTGCCTTTATCAAACTTGTTGAGATCTTTTGCCACTGCAATTTCAATCTGATCAAATTCGTAAGTTGCAGTCCCTTTGGGAACATACAGCGCCAGACGGCAGCGGGCGGTTCCATCCTTTTTGATTTGAGAAGGATAGAAAATGTATTCGTTCTGACGTCCCGTATCCGGTGCTTTTACAAAAGTCCTGCCGTTGAAGCCTCTGGTTTTAAAGTAGTACATACCGATTTCACATTTGGGTCCGTTGGAACGGACTCTGACACGGATGACATCATCTTTTCCGCAGGGGATAATCGGTCCGGTAAGAACCGTCGGTTTCGCGGGATTGGCGGTCACTTTAAAGGCGGCTTTGCCGTCTTTGGTAATCAATTCGGCTTTGCCGGTGGGTTTGTAGTAACCGTTGACTTCCCATCCCTGCGGCAATTTGCTCTTTTTATTGATATTGGTCATATTTCTGTAAGCAGGAATGTCGGCAAAAGCACTATCCTTTGAATTGCGGACAACTGCAACCATATCAATGTAGAAGGCATTTTCTTTCTTTGAGCCTTTGACATAAGCCGGTCCCGTGAATTTCGCATGGAACCAGACCTGATCCCAGGTGTTATCCAGCGGATTGCCGTCAGTTAACATATACCAGTGTTTGGTAGACGCCTGAACCGCCCAGGCATGAGCCCAGAAGTAGGAAACCGCCCGCAGTTCAATGGCTCCGGGAATACGGAACCAGTGATATTTTTCATCCTGCGGAAGTTCTTTGAGGATCAGTTCAACCCGTCCCGGTGCCTTGTGATTGCCCAGAACGAACTGCGTGGTGTAGAATTTGTATTTCTTGCTCAAAAGTTTGTTGACACCCTGATTCTCAGGACGCGGATCACTCATTTTCAAAGCTTTTCCGTGAATGGATTCAGCATCTTTAACGATGGTTGTCCCCAAATTGCGCTTCGGGCTGAAGTTGCGGTAGGTGATCATGCGGAAATTGTGATTGGGGACATTCTTGAATTTTTCCGGACGGGGAATCGTCAGCGTAATCGGTTCAAAACGCGTTTCAAAATTTTTGATTATGCGTTTGGGATTTTTTGCGCCGTAACGCACGATAAATTCATTGGCGTATTGGCGGCACTCTCTGATGAGCTGATCACGGGAGATTCCGGCGGAGGTGAAAGTCTTTTCGTAACTTGCCCAGTTGGCAAGCGTATACCAGATGGGGGAACAAAGTTCATGGCGGATACGTTTGGCAAAACGGCTGTCTTTCGGCAGTTTGGCAATTTCAGCATGATAATCTTTGTACAACTTGAGCATGAATTCCGGCGTCAGATATCTCCAGTGACCGACAACGCAGGTATTGGCCTTCTGCGGGTCTTTGCGGACACCTTCACGGATGGCGAGGAAATATTTTTTCATCACCTTTGCCGCCGGTCCGAAATATCCTTTGATGTACTGATCGGCAAGTTTTTCTGCATCGGCGTTGACATCGACCATCAGATGACTGGTGACAAAGTAGTTGAGCAGCATGAAAACCTGCGGGGAATTGCCGTCCATACTCGCTTCATAGAACATCGCACGCACTTTGTTGCGGTGGAAAAACTTTATATCCGGCTGAATGGCATCAAACACCGTATCCACACGCGGCGGATTGGAGTAAGTTGCACCGCCCAGATTCCAGTAGTCCCACATCATCAGCATCGGCGCGGCCTTGAACCATTCATAAAGATAAAAGGAGTAACGCTTATCAAGTGTGGACTCCGTCGTTTTGTAGGGGTCGCGGGAGGAAAAAGAATCCGTCAGCTGAATAAGAACATTCTTTTCAGGCATGATCTTTTTGGGCGGCACTTTGGAGGCGCTGTATCCGAAAGTACGGATGATGATGTCTGGATATTCTTTGCGGATCTCTCTTGCTATATGATTGATGTAATCCAGCAGCAGCCCCGTTTCACTTCCTTCAACGGCGCTGATTTTTTTACAATCGGGACATTTGCAGAAGTAGGGCGCATTATCCAACTGTGAAATATCGTAGAGATAGGGCCAGTCCTCTTTGGGGAACTTTTTGCGGTCTTCTCTGATCATCCGGCGCAGAGACTCCAGCGTAATGCGGCGCACATCTTTATTTGAAAGACACAGACTGCCGCTCATGGAGTCGCTCAGAGGCTTGAGCCGTCTGCCCCGTTCATCCATCTGGAAATACTCAGGATGTTTGGCATAAAGTGAACGCGGCACATAGTAGCAGAAATTGTGATATGCCGGATGCGGAATATTATACATTCCGCCGACATAGATCGGCGGCACACGTCTGGTTGCACAGCCGTTGATTCTGTTGCGCAGCAGCCATTTGACATACATCTCGCGGCTTTCCTTCGGGGCATTGACACGGTGCAGATGATTGGAAATACCGTCATAGATCAGACGGCCTTCCATATCCGGTTTTCTGCGTTCATTGAAAACAGGAAAATCCGGTTTGTTCTGCGGAATGACCGTTTCTTCAGGAGCGATAAAAGCTACGCCGAGACGTTCCAATACAGCATAAACGCCGTAAAGCGTTCCTGCGGGAACGCCGCCGGTGATGATGAGATTTTTTCCTTTGGTACGGAGAATCCACTCCTCCTTATCTGCCTTGGAGCAGTCTATGCCGTTGGCTTTGGCAAAGGCGGTATTGCCCAGATAAACGGCACTTTTACCTTTGGCGGCAGATTCAGAAATGACTTTAAGTTTTTTTCCGTAAATTTTCTGATAAAAGAACTGCAATTCTTCAGCAGCGATTTTTTCCAGACGGGCGGGATTTTTGCCAGTCACCAGATATTCCGGCACAGCTGCAAGCAGTGAAAAAACGCTTGCAAGCATAACAAAAAGAGCAATCTTTTTCATCGGTACCACCTTATTTTGTCATTTTTTCTTTGATTTTGGTCAACTGTTCTCTTAAATTCTCTTCACTTGCGCCGAGTTCAGGCATTTGCAGGGCAAGCATTTCGCCCAGCGGTTTGGCGGCAAGGGATTCAGGATAAGCCGCAAGCAGTTCCTCCGCTTCCTTACGGGCAGAGAAAAATTCCGGCAAAAGTGCTTCTGCTTGTGTTACACTCTTGAGAACCGCCAGACGGGCGGCATCATCGCGCAGCTCATTCCAGATGACAGAACCGTCAAAGGCGGCGCGGAGTATCTGGGCATTGCGGATAAGTTTGAGCATAACGCTGTTGAAACGTCCTGCAAGCTCCTTATCGCAGTCAGCGGGGAAAATCGCCGCCGGATCAAAATGCTCCTGGGCAAAGTTGTCATTGCGGTACTTTTCACGCACTTCTTTATTGCGGAAATCGGGGATTTCAACAGGAATTCCGCCGTTCTGACTGCTGCGGACAGCCATGATACCCGCCAAAGTCACATCGCAGGCGGCATAGATGCCCCACGGACCGGGTTCGCCGGTCAGCACTTCACGGGCAAAGTAATAAAGTTCCCAGAAATCGCCGCCGCCGTGACCGCAGGAATCGGCAAGTTCTCCGAGTTCGGGCCATTGTGGTTCAACTGCCACCTGCGGGGTGTGTCCGCCCGCACCGATACGCAGATAAAGTCCGTGTCTTTCGGATTCGGCAGAAGCTCTTGTTCCCCAGAGGCGTTTGCCCATGTGGTTGTCTCCGGTGGTCGCTCCGGTCAGGTTGCGGAAAACGCCTCCGTTGCTCATCTGAATAAGCGAGGCACAGGCTTTTCCCATGGCTCCGTCATCCAGATACCCCGGCAGCGGAACGGCGTTGGGAAACGCTGTGATCTTCTCAGGACGCAAACCTGTGATTTTCATTACAGGTCCGAGGGAGTGGGTGTTGTAGTAATGGAAATTGAGCCACGATCTCCAGTGATGTGCCTGATACCCCGGTTCAACAGGGGGAGAGCCGGCCATATTGTAGCCGTAACAAAGACTGCGGCAGTCGTGCAGATAGTGAAATTCCCCATACATGAACTCTCCGAAAAATCCCTTTTTCCAGAGATCGGCAAGATACATACTCTCTTTGGTGAACGGGTAATTTTCAAGCAGATGATAAACTTTGCCTGATTTTTCCACCGCTTCAACAACACGGACACCCTCTGCCGGCGTGAAGAAACTTGTTACTTCGCACATGACGTGAAATCCGGCTTCAAGCGCACGGATGGTATGTTCAGCGTGTCCGGTAAAGAATGTGGCGATCAACACCGCATCCATATCTTTAAAGGCAAGAAACTCTTTATCGTCGCTTGTCACAAAAGCATCGGGACAGGCTTTTGTAAATCTATCGCGCATCAACGGGTTGAAATCGCATCCGGCAACGACGTCAATATTCAATTCTTTTGCCGCTTTAACGAAGGACGAACCGCGTCCGAGTCCCCAGATACCGAGACGGATACGTTTATTTGTTCCGAAAATATTTTCCATTTTTCATTCCTTTATATTATGAATTTATTTATCTGCAATCAAAACTTGTATACCGTTTTCGTGAAACTTCTGCAATAAAACGCTGTCTATTCCCGAATCAGTAACCAGGGTGAATTTTCCGGATTCAAGCTTTCCGTATTCAACAAAAGAGGAAACACCTATTTTGCTGCTGTCAACCAGAATCAGAGCCTCTTTACTGCGGCGCAGAGCAGCTGTTGCAAGCAAAGAAGTATCCTCGTCAGTCGTTGAAAGCACGCCGTCAGAAGAAATGCCGTCCGCACCGAGAACAGCACGGGTGAAGTTATAGCGTTCAATATTCTGCAGGGCGTTAAGTCCCGATAAATCCTTGCGTAAATTGCGGATGACGCCCCCTGTCAGCATGACAGAACAGCACTGAGCCAGTGCTTCGCTGTAAACAAGGGAATTGGTCACCACACTCAAATCAGTCAATCTGTCTTTTTCAAAACGTTCAGCAAGAGCATTGCCGAATTCAAGAACGGTCGTTCCCGAGTCGCAGAAAAGCCGTTCATGTCCGCCAATAAGAGTTGCGGCAACTCTGCCGATTGCGCGTTTTTCGCGCAGGTGATCCACGGCGCGCGATTGAAAAAGATAAACAGAATCATCAGCAACCGGCAGACGGACGCCCCCGAAAACACGGATCAGACTGCCCTGCTTTTCAAGTTCGGCAAAATGACGGCGCACCGTCGCTTCTGACACACCCAAAGCCGCCACGGCATCCGCTACATCAAGTTCTCCGCAACGGCGCAGGAGTTTAAGTATTTTCTGCTGAGCTTCTGTCTTTTTTCCCATGATTTTCACCCGAAAGAATACCTGTCAACTCAAATAAGATACAACTGCCGAAAAAGTTTTTCAAGCAATTTTGTATTTTTTTATCGTTTTTTTGATTGAGTCAATCAATAAAACCTCGCAACTTTCAATAGAAAAAACGGTTTCAACGTCCCGGATGCAGGTTTTACCATGATTAAAATGGTCACTTGACAAAGTAAACGCAAGTTTGTCAAAGTAAATGCAACCGAGCAGAAGTTGCTTGCGTTTAATCTGACAAAGTAGCGTTTAATCTGACAATTTTTTGGGGAGTTAAGCGAAAATC
>SUVX01000065.1 GCA_015061725.1 Lentisphaerota bacterium | reverse complement strand
CGGTAGTTAAGGGCTCCAGCGGCGATGGTACTGTAAATTTGACTATGGGAGAGTAGCACGGCGCCGGAAATTTTTCTTACGGATCAATCATTCGCACTGATTGGTCCGTTTTTTTTCGCTTTTTTCCGGTAGAAAAAAAGCGCACAACGCTCGGGGCGTGTGGCGCGGGCTTTTTTAATGGCAACGGCGGTATGCTGTCTGCGGCGGCGTGGCGCTTGTGTCTGACCTGTCTGACCTGTCTGACTTGTCTGAGCAAAAGGGTGCGCCCGTCTTCGCCCTGACGGGCTACGCCGTGGCAAGCCAAGGGATACCCCGTGGGTTTGCGGTGCCGCTGTGGAATGGCTCGGGCGAAGATGTGTCGTTGGGGTGTGCAAGGCTTTTTTTATGGCAACGGCGGTGTGCGTGTTGCGGGGGCGTGGCGCTTGCATAAGACTTATAAGACTTATAAGACTTATAAAATGATGATGGGTGCGCCATGTGATACCCCGTGGGTTTGCGGTGCCGCTGTGTGATGTGGCTCGGGCGAAGATTTACCGCAGGGGAGTGCTTTGCTTGATGGCAACGGTGGTATGCGTGTTGCGGGAGCGTGGCGCTTGCATGAGATTTATGGGAACTGTGAGATTTATGAGAGGGGGATGGGTGCGTCACGGTATACCCCGTGGGTTTGCGGTGCCGCTGTGTGGAATGGCTCGGGCGAAGATTTACCGTTAGGGGGGGTATTGCTCATCGGCGCCCCAACAGCAACTCTCATAATTCTCATAATTCTCATAACTCTCATAAGCGCCGCCCGCAGGGTATAGCAAACCTCAGCGGTTATTCAGAATTTGTGCGCAGATTTACCGCAGGGTATGCAACAGGCAGATTTACCGCAGGGGTATGCAACGGGCAGATTTACCGCAAGGGTAATGCAACTGGCAGATTTACCGCAGGGGAGTGCTTTGCTTGATGGCAACGGTGGTATGCGTGCTGCTGCGGCGTGACTCGGTGGCAGATTTACCGCAGGGTATGCAAGGCAACTTGATGGCAACGGTGGTATGCGTGTCGCGGCGGCGTGACTCGGGGGCAGATTTACCGCAGGGTATGCAAGGCAGCTTGATGGCAACGGTGGTATGCGTGTTGCGGCGGCGTGACGCTTGCATGAGATTTATGGGAACTGTGAGATTTATGAGAGGGGTATGGGTGCGTCACAGTATACCCCGAGGGTTTGCGGTGCCGCAGTGGGGTTTGGCTCAGAGTGCAGATTTACCACAAGGGTAATGCAACGGGCAGATTTACCGCAGGGGTATGCAACGGGCAACTTGATGGCAACGGTGGTATGCGTGTTGCGGCGGCGTGGCGCTTGTGTCTGACCTGTCAGACCTGTCTGACAAGATGGGTGCGCCCGTTTTCGCCCTGACGGGCTACGCCGTGGCAAGCCTCGGTATACCCCGAGGGTTTGCGGTGCCGCTGTGGGGAATGGCTCGGGCGTAGATTTACCGTTTGGGTGGTTATTGCTCATCGGCGCCCCAAATAAAAACCTGGTATTCTTAGTATTCTTAGTATTCTTAGCAAGCGCCGCCCGGTTGGCATTGCAAACCTCAGCGGTTATTCAGAATTTGGGGGCAGATTTACCGCAAGGGTAATGCAACGGGCAGATTTACCGCAGGGGTATGCAACGGACAACTTGATGGCTGCGGCGGTGTGCGTGTTGCGGCGGCGTGGCGCTTGTGTCAGACCTGTCTGACCAGTCTGACCTGTCTGACAAGTTGGTGCGCCCCTGTATACCCCGAGGGTTTGCTGTACTGCTGTGTGGTATGGCTCAGAGTGCAGATTTACCGCAGGGTATGCAAGGCAACTTGATGGCAACGGTGGTATGCTGTCTGCGTGGGCGTGGCGCTTGCATAAGACTTATAAGACTTATAAGACTTATAAAATGATGATGGGGGCGCCAAGGGATACCCCGTGGGTTTGCTTGCCGCAGTGGGGTTTGGCTCAGAGTGCAGATTTACCGCAGGGGTAATGCAACTGGCAGATTTACCGCAAGGGTAATGCAACTGGCAGATTTACCGCAGGGTAAAAACAGCAAAAAAAATCCGGCGGCGAGACTCGAAGAGTCAGCCGCCGTACCCACGGGCAAGTTTGTGAGGGATTTTTAAGGGACTCTTCCCTTAAACGGTCGGGCAACGCACCCGACCGCTACTTGGCTTTTTTTGCCAAGCTTTTTTTCACCTGGAAAAAAAGCGGGTTGTGGTGCCGCCGAAGACTTCGCGGGCGGAAATTTTCCAAGTGCCTTGAGGAGCATTGCCGGGCAGGGGGATTACCGCAGTGGCTTCAGAATTTTTGACGGAAACAGTCCGGGAAAGCATATTCCATTTTTTGCCGTCAGGTGCTGTGAAAGTAAGCCGTACAGGATAATTGATTCCGGCTGCCTCTTTGGATAACTTGATTTCAACTTTAAGTTCATAATACCCGTTGGGCATGCGCTTGATTCCGGCAACTTTAACTTGGGGAGCCTGCGCTTTAAAGGGGAGAACGCCGTAGAGCGCAACGCCTTCAAGCGGCATAGTCACCTGCCACTTTGAAATGTTGCCCAGATATTTACCGTTGATCAAGTCATAAACGTGTCCGGCTTTGCGGATGTTGAAGTTGAGAGTCATTTCACCATGTCCCATGGCGAAACCTCTGCGGCAGGCATAGTAACCGATGATCTCCGCCGGACCGTTGGTGTAACGGTGGAATTTGGGACGGGTGCTGTTTTCATAAACGAGAGTTTCACGTTCTCCGGCATCTTCTGTGGCACTCTTATCCAGAGCCGCAGCTGTTCCTGTGGTATCTTTTCTGATTTGAGAAGCATTGACCATGCCGCCGGAGGTTGCATAACGGGTACTTACGTTCTTGCAGCTGAAAAGCTCAGGAATATTAAGAGCGGACAACATCTTTCCGAAGAATCCGTGGAATTTTTCATCCTGAGTTGTGAAGTTGAGCAGAATTGCTTTGCCTTTACCGCAGGTGTTTTCAAGCATGACGGGGGTATTTCCGGCTTTGCCGAAAACTTTAGCAGTTGTGACTTTGAAGCTGTCTCCGACCAGAGCATTTTTCAGATTAAGTCTGCTGCCGTTGTAGTTGATGATAACATTGGCTTTTCTGACTTTGAAGTTCCAATTTGTATTCTGTTTGATACCGAAAACATCATCCAGCAGTCCGGATTTTGCAAAGGAACCGTGTCCGTCACTGACTGCCGGACGGAAGTCAGCGATAACAGTGCCGCCGTTTTTGACAAATTCACGGATAACTTTGGCATCCTGCGGGGGAATGCTCTGGACAAAGGGCAGGATCAGCAGACGGGTGTTGTTTTCTTTTAATGCACCCGCTTGAAGCATTTTGCTTGCGATGGAAGAAAAACCTCTGCTTGAAGCATCAATAGCCGGAACGAAAAATTCAAACTGCTGATAACGCGGATTGAGTGTTTCGGGCATCGTGTTTTTGTGGAAAGCCTGCCAGTAGGTACAGGCGTGTTCAGAGGCTCTGGAGTAGAGCATGGCTATTCCGGAATCATCCGTTTTTGAACCCAGAATCAATTTGTCGATACCCTGATGGGCGGTTTTCATCGCCTGAGCCAGAGCTTTGCCTTCCTGAGAGATGGTCAAGTCAGGGTAGACCATGAAAATATCACAGAAAAGAATGGAACCGTGGTTGATCCAGTTGTGGAGATAGTACAGACAATTGCGCTGTCCGAGGAGCATTGCCTGCCAGATGACTCTGCTGGTGCGGATGGAGGCAAGTTCCGGATCATCCACCAGTCCGCCGCTGGGGGGCCACATGGAACCGCCCTGGGAGTTGGCAAAACGGTTTTCTTTCTTTGTGAACGCATTGATGTAGGATTCGGGCATGGCTCCTGCGCCCAGGTCGCAGTTGAAAAGCTGTTCAAAATCAATGCCGCTGAAACTGTCGTTGGAGGTGTAGGAAGAGTGGAGATTCTGCACATACCAGACGGCGTGCGGATTGATTTTACGCAAGGCTTTGATACGGAATGCTGTCAAATCAGTCCACACTTTATCCATGTTGCGGCGGTGGTCGATCCAGCGGGCGGCCTGTCCGTTTTTGACGGCGTTTTTCAGGACGATGGGCGTGACATCCTTCCATGCGGTGAAATTGCTGCCCCATGAGGCATTGAGTTTGTCAAGCGTGCCGTAGTCCTTTTTGAGCAGTTCGTGGAGAGAGGCGGTACAGGTCGGGGAGAAACAGTAATCCGTACCGGGTTTGGCTTTGTTGATGTATCCCAAAAGGTTGGTTTCATGGTCGCCGAAGTAGTATCTTGCCGGCAAATGTTTGCGGGTGCGGTACAAGAGATTCAAACGGTTGACCAGAAGATTTTTCAGCTTGGGCGAAGACAGACACAGTTCCCGTTCCGGTGCATCTGCATTGCCCTTTACTTTGTTGTTGCGGGCAAAATCAATCTGTCCGGGGACGGCATTGGGACTGGAGAGAATACCCATATCCAGCATTTCCCAGGTCTGCGGAATGTGATTGCCCGAGAGCATGAACTGCAAGTCATATTCATCGCGCAGGATTTCATAGAAAAGTTTTGCCGAATAATTGTTGACCGGTGCGCCCCAGACACCGAGGTTGAATTCCGACGGATCCTGTTTCGCAAAATTATTCAGAACAACACGCTGAGTCTTTTTATCAAGAACTTTTCCATCGGGAGAAAGCAGAGAAACACTCAAATCTCCTGCCATGACGGGGAAGTTTTCAGCCTTGACGTAAATGGTCGTTTTATGCCGGGCATACTGACGTTTTTCAATCCATTTGTTGCCCTTGTAGTCAACGATGGAAACTTCAAGCATTTCACCTTTTTGCGGTTTTCTGTTCAGGGTGACGAGACAGCGGATCATCGGCGCATGGGTTTTGAGAGAGACATCTTTCAAAAGACCGGAGCTTTTCTTTTCAGCGAAGATAATATCCCAATCCTGAGAAATGCCATCCTGTTCAGAGGTGATGACAACGGGGAAAGTTCCGAATTCATCAATAGCTTTTTTGAAGGTGTTTTTACCGGATTTCAAGGCGATTTTTTCTGTGGATTTTTCGCGGCAGAGCATATCGGAAACAAGCGCATTAAGAGTTGCGTTTTTGACAGCTCCTGAAACTTCTGCTGAAATTTTTCCGTTTTCAACTTTTGCATTCAAGCGGACCTGCGGGAGGCGCTTGGTTGCCCAGAGAACAGATTTTCCGATCAAACCTGAACGGATTTCAAAGCAAATTCTGTCTTTGCCTTTGACATTATCAGCGGATTTGAGCAGAACGGCACGGCCTTTGCCGTAACGTCCGAATTCAGCATCCAGTTTTCCGGCGGCGGAGATGCGGACAAACCCGGTATCCGCCTTTTCCGGATTATCAAAAATCTGAGCAAACACGCTGCGCATTTTGGCAACAGCGGCTTTACCTCTGCCGTCTTTATAGGGATAGTAGGGCTGATCAAAGGCGCAGATGACAAGTCCGGCTCCTCTTTTGACCTCTTCCATGATTTTTTTGCGCATGGGGACTGAGAGGGCGGAGGCGCCGCAGTTGTCAATGACGATACAGTCGGCTTTTGCGGCGCGGCTGATTCCGGCAGATTCATCTTTGAGGATCGTATTTCCGGCTGCGTTGCGCGTCCAGTAACGCGGTGGGAGTCCGGCATTGCCGTTGGTGAAAATACCATCGCATTTGACGTCAAAACGCTGTTCCAGTTCGATCTGGTCACGCTGTCCCCAGAATGTGCCGATACAGAAAAGATTTAAAGTTCCTCCGGCAAGGCGGGACGCCTGATCAAAGTGAGGGGTTGCTATTTTGCGTGAAAGAGAGGTCATTTCTCTGGCAGCGGGGAAACGCTGCAGACGCCAATCCTGAAATGCCGCGTTGCGGTCAATACGGCGGCGCAGAGAGAGTTTGTTGAAGTCGGTCATCGCATTGCCGTGAACTTCAAGAACGGCATAGGGTTCGGGATTTTCTGCGTAGAAATAACCGGTACGGTTGCGTCCGTTTGCCAATTCGCGGGCGAAATAGACTTTTCCTCCGTCGGGTCTTTCCTGAATCAGAAAGATCGGCTGAGTTCCTTTCCGGGTGAGTGCGCCCCAGTTGAAGCAGTACTGCTTGCCCGGTTCAAGGTGCAACTTAACAGAGTAACGTTTGATGTTATTTGCGGTGACTTTGGCATTCAGATGCAGCATACTGTCGGAATAGGTGATCTCGTTTGCCTTGAAGGCATTTTTTCCTGAACCGTTTTTCCATGCGGAAACAAATTTTTCCAGCGGCGGCAGCTGTTCTTTGCCGAGATGGACTTTGCTTACAGCGGATCTTTTGCCCGCCTTGGCTTTGGGATTGACGGCGAAAACCAGCTGTTGGGTGCCGACGCCGCCGGTGACGCCGATGACAAGATAATTTTTGCCGGGCTTCAAATCAACGGTGAAAATGTGGTCGCTGCCTGTCGGGGGATGAGTGATATTGCCTTCGGCAAGGGTATCACCCACCGGTTTTCCGTTCAGATAAATATCCATCCACCAGTCGGCACCGGCGCCGAAGCGGAACTTTTCGCCCTTGGCGGATTCGATCGGAATACAAATATAAAACGATCTGCGGGGAACGGGTTTTTTGTAGATTTTCTGCAAATCTGCCTTGCCGTTTTCATGCTTGAATGCAATGGCTTTGCGGGGAGAACTTGCAATGCGCAAATTATCGGGGATCCCCGCTGAAAGTGCTTTGGGCAGAGTGTAATCCAGTTTCCAATACGGACCGAAAACCGTCCAGGTATCGGCAACTTTTGCCGCATTGACGGCACAACAAACGAAGCCCAGCAAAAGGGCGGAAAAAAGATGTTTCATATTTGAAAAGTCCTTAGAAGAAGTGATTTACTTCCACTGTTTGAAGAAATCGTTTTTGTTCTGTGTTCCGGAAAATAAATTTGTAACTTTGATTGCCTGAACGTGTCCGTCACAGAACACATAGTTGGATGCGCCGGAGTGAACAGCATGACCTGCTGCGACATTATGCCTGCGGTAGTCATCCCGGGAGTCTCCCGCCAGCATGACCTGAGAAATATGGGGCTGCTTGTCATACTTGAAAAAGATTTGACAGGCTTCATTCTCAATACTTTTAGTAATGTAAGTTGCCAAAAACTGATTGAGACCGTACGAAGTTGTATATTGATAGGCAGCGTCGCGGCTGTATTCCGTGTGTCCCGGGCAGTGCATGAATTTCCACTTTCTGTGATCAAAGGTGTCGTTGCCCCATTTTTCATCGCTCATATTTGCTTTTGCAACCCGATCGTAAACCCACTCCTGGGCTCCGCCCTGCTGGACATAAGGAGTAATCGCCTGAAGCCAATACTGCCAGTTTGCGTTGCTGCCGGCTGCCGGTTTCAGATAATAGGGAAACATGATACCGTTGCTGCCGTCAACGTAACTCTGGACGACTGTACCCAGCTGTTTCATATTGTTGATACAGTTTGCGGCGCGTCCGCGTTCGCGTGCCTGCTGCAAAGCGGGCATGAGCATCGCCGCAAGAATGGCAATAATGGCAATGACCACCAGAAGTTCGATGAGCGTAAAGCCCATGGGCTTTACACCAGTACACTGGTGTAATAAGTGTTTCGCTGCTCTTTTCATTTGTCTTCTCCTTTTTTGGGGGTGAGTAAATATTTATATTGTTCGGAATAATTGATTTTGATTTTTTCAGAGGGGAAACTGCTGTTCGTCCGTACTGCTTCAAAAACTTTTTGGGCACAGATTTTTCCCAGACGGGCATAAAAATCGTCGAGGTGCTCAAAAAGAAAAGAACATTCCAGATGCGGATAATCGTTTTGGATTTTGCGGTACACATCCTCTGAACCGAAGTAAGGAAAATACGGATGGAAGCCATGCATTTTTTTGACGGCAGCGGCAAAATCTGCAAGATACCTTCCTGCACAGCGGACGGCATCAATATTGTATTTTTTGACAAGTTCAGGCAGTTTTTTCTTCAATGTCTTTGCATCTGTCAAATGACACTCCGGGTTCCAGTGCAGCCCCTGCTGTTTTATCTCATCTATCATGACTTGAGAAATCTTGTCATCGGGGGAGATGATCGCAAAATTCTTTTTACCGAAGCGCACACCTGAACGGACGTATTCCCGCATCCAGAACTCTTCATCAACTGAAATAACGTTACAGGCGGGAAGCGGCACGGTGCAGTTTTCTGCCATGCCTGTCAACGCATAAACGATTTTTTTATCTTCAAGCGGCGAAGTATTGCGGTAAGAACCGAGCGTTGTTGTTACCAGCATATCCAGTCCCAAACGGCGGATCAACGCTGATTTATCCCCATCCGCAGGCAGTTGAACCAAGCGGAGCAGAAAGTCACTCTGATGTGAAAATTCTCCGCAGAATCCTGATAACCATGAAGGCGTGTTGACATATTCGTTTTCTCTGCCCTGTTCGATAATCAAGCCGATCACGGAACGGGTTTTGCCCCGGGTGAGAAACGTACCCTCTTTGCGGGATTTTTTATAAATCACCCCTTCGCGGGTCAACTCATTCATGCAGTTTAAAAGCATGTAGTTGCTGACGCCCAAAGCTTTTCTGAATTCGGCAACCGTTGGAATCCTGCCGTCCTGCGCATGGGCAAGAGCATAACGCATAAAACGTTCCCGCAACTCTGTTTTTTTACGGATTGAATTACCAGTTTTCATTTTATGTTTCACTTTTTATTGGAACATAAGTAATATAATCCTGATATTCTTTCAAGTCAAGGCAGAAGTTTGAAAATTTATATTTTTTCTTTTGTGAAAATTTTTTTGCAAATTATTTCACTTCGTCCAAAGACCAGAATGATGTATTTTTCGCCGCAGTATAGATCCACTTGCCGTTGGTGAAGTCGGGGCAGGGGACAGGCGCACCGCCCAGGGCAACGGATTGTTCTGAAAGGGTCGTAATACTCATCCACGCGGCGCAGTCATAGACGTTGATCGGCGTTTCGGTGCGGTTGCGGACGGAATCAATAAAGGCTTCAATGGTCAAAATATCGTATCCGCGTCTGCCTGAAGCGACTTTATCTTTGTACTTCTTCCAGATCGGATGATCGTATTTTTCGTAGAAAGACTCAACCGGACTCCACTCGTGCGTTTCAGAGATACTGCCGGATGGGTCGCGTTTTTCAACACAGGGACTTATTCCTTCTATATAAATGCCGCCTGCGTTTTCAAGCCAGATACCGTTGGTTCCCTGAATACGGCAGTTGCGGGTGTAGGGACGGGGCAGGGATACACCGTGGGTGATGGTGATGTTTTCCCCGTTGGCACAGCGGATGATCGTGGTGATGATATCCCCCTCGTTGAAACGGACACCTTCCATATTGGCGTGTTTTTTGACCGCCAGACTGAAGCCGCGGGCTTTGGTTGCATGCGAGGATACTGAAAGAAAACGGTTGCCGCGGTTGATGTTGAGTATTTTGGCAACAGGACCGAGTCCGTGTGTCAGATACAAGTCTCCGTTGCGCCTGAGGTTGTGGCGGCAGCGTTCAAGTCCGGAAAGATATTCCTCTGCCATCTCTTTGCCCAGATAATGTTCATAGCCGCATTCGCAGTAGATCAATTCTCCGAAAAGTCCCTGTCGGACCATGTTGAGAACCAGAAGTTCATCTCTGCCGTAACAGCAGTTTTCAAGCATCATGCACGATACGCGGGTTTCTTCTGAAGCGTGGACAAGCTGCCATAACTCTTCTATTGAAGACGCACCGCCGACTTCGATTGCAGCATATTTGCCCTTTTTCATGGAGTCGCGGGCAATTTGCAGATGAGAGTTCCACGAAGTCGGAATAAAGACGGCTTCCACTTCAGGATCGTCCAGCAGTTCGCGGTAATTGCGGTAAACTCCGGGCGTATCAACTTTGCCTGAAAGGATTTCAAGAATTTTGTCAATGCGTTCCTGTTTTAAATCACAGATGGCGGCAATTTTTACATCGGACATCTGAAGAATTGAAAAAAGCAGCGTTTCCGTTCTTGAACCCAGCCCGATGATTCCGATATTGACAACTTGTTTTCCAGACATGATAAACGACTCCTGATTATCGGAATAATATACCACGCATTTGCGTTTTTAGCAAGAGAAATCAGGAGAAGTTACCGCAAAAATCGTGTTTGATTGACGGGACCTCTTACGCTTTTCCAGGCTTTATATGTGATAATTTCAGCCATGCGCCGGATTTGTAGCGCAAATAGAAACCGCTGATCCGAACCACCCAATCCAATATCATGGCAATCCAAACTGCCAGCACGCCGCTGTTTACCCAACTTGCGATCAAATAACTGCTGCCGACTCTCACAACCAACATTGATCCGACCGAAATCAACATCGTCAGGCGCACATCATTCATTGAACGCAATACACAGGGAAACATAAATGAACCCGGCCACATGATCATTCCCAATCCATTATGGATCAATATCAGATAAAATGCCAATTTTTTGGTTTCTGCATCTATCTCATGGAAACACATCAATATAAAAGGCATCAGGGCAAATACCAGAAGATTCCACAATATGTGACTTGCGTACCCCCATTTCATCATCTTTTTTACATAATAGCGTATTTGTTTCTCATCTCCGGCGCCGACTGCTCTGCCCACGACCGTCACCACCGCCAGACAAAATACATTGCCGCACACACAGCCGAAATAATCCACCATATTGGCAACCGCATTGGCTGCTATTTCTCTCGTGCCGTAAGAAGCGATCAAACCGAGAACCAAAACTCTGCCGAATTGAAAAACGCCGCTTTCGATTCCTCCGGGGATACCTATATAAAGAATCTTTTTGACAAATTGCCATGAAATACGGCAGCCTTTTTTGAATTCAATAAAAATCATTCCGGAACGGTCGGTGATCATGAATGTAATGATTATCATCGCCAGCAGCCGGGCAAATAATGTCGCCCATGCCGCTCCGGAAACGCCCATTTTGAATCCATAAATCAACAGCGCATTGCCTGTCACATTTATAATATTGCTGATCAGAGAAATATACATCGTTACTTTTGTCCGGTTCATCGTCCGGAACAATGCCGTACAGCCGCCGTAGACTGCCACAAAGGGAAAAGCAAGCAAAGTTACTCTGAAATAACTCAATACATTCTCATACACATCCGCAGGCAGTTTTCCGTAGATCATGCGGATTACTTCAACCATAAACAATTCTCCGGTAAGCGTAACTGCACATCCTGCGATCAGTACGACAGCCAGAAGTTGTTTTGCACTCTCCCTTGCCCTGAGAACTTTTCCGGCTCCCAGATACTGCGATGCAACCACCGCTCCGCCGGTTGACAGGGCGAAAATAATACTTCCGATGCAGTTGTTGAACATATCGACAAGGGATACTGCCGAAATGCTCGCTTCGCCCAGACTTGCGACCATCAGGATGTCAATACTGCCCACCAGCAGAAAGAGCAGCTGTTCAAAGAAAAGCGGTATGACCAGACGGAGAATATCTCTGTTGGAAAACAGTGTATATTGTTTTTCGCTTCTGCTGAAAAATGTTTTTTTCAGAATATTTTTACATTCTGTATAAATATGTGATAACATTTGATCCTTCTCAATCATCAAATGGAAATATTTTTACCGCACGAATATTTACCCATTATTCATCTTTGCGTTTTTGAATACGCATATTGTGCATACGTTCAGAAAAGCCGCCGTTATCCAAAAATATGGCGGCTTTCTTTTCAATCTGCCGTTTCAAAAAGTAGCTTGCTGTATCAATGAGCAGCAGCACTGCATTGGCAACCAGTACGGATTTGTACGGAATGGTACGGATAGGTACGGAGATATGATTTTCAGCCCATACAATAAATTCTCTGAACTCTTTTTTACTGTTTATGCGGCGTTTGATAAACTCAAGATAAAGTAAATCATCTTTGAGCCACTGTTGTTCGCAGTGCTGTCGCAGATAATCCTGATAATCCAGTTTGAGTTCTTCCAGAGAAGCCCGGGCAACATTGTAAAGATTAAGTTCCAGTTTGGTGGAAGTCGCTGCATCAACGGAACCTTCGGCAATATTCTGCACTCCGGAACGTGCCGCCTGCACCATTTGATCGCAGGTGCGGCTTTCCGCTGGAATATACAATTCAACAAAACGCACTGTAATATCATAAATCAACTGTGCCAGTTGAAAAGATTTCAATCTGCGGTACCCGCCTGATGGAAGTAATAAATCTCCGTTCTTATCCGTACTCATCCGTACTTCTCCATATAAAATCACCTCTTTGACGGCAGAATTTCAAGCCAGTATTCATTGGGCACACTTGTCATAACGAATATATCCCCATTACCGCTTTTCAGGCACGACTTCTAACCAATAGTTATTGGGCTCAGCAGTCATAACGAATATATCCCCATTACCGCTGTTCTGGCACGACTTCTAACCAATAGTTATTTGGGTCGGTCACGAAATAGATTCCCATTTCGGGGTTTTCGTAGCAGATAATGCCCATTTCGGAGTGGCGTTTGTGGGCTCCTTCGTAATCATCGACCTTGAAAGCCAAATGAAATTCGTTGTCGCCGAGGTCGTAGGGTCGATCCATTTCACGCAGCCAGGTGAGTTCGAGTTGGTGGCTGCTGTTGCCGTCTTCCAGATATACGATGATGAAGCTGCCGTCTTTAGCATTGATGCGGCGGACTTCGTGCATATCAAAGGCATCCTGATAGAATTTGATGCTCTTGTCAAGGTCAAAAACATTCAAGTTGTTGTGAACCATACGGAATTTCATAGTCTCGTTCTCCTGTTTTAATATGTCTTCGATAAAACATAATACCGTAATGGTGTAAATGCAAATCCTGAAAGTTTTTTCTTGCTGATATTTGACTTCTTTTTTCTTCGGTGCTATGTTTTGAACAGACCAAACGCAGAGGATGAACAAATGCTTAATTTCAAACAGCAGGATTACGGCACTGATTGTGCGTGGGACATCGTTACCGGATGCACCAAGTGTGCCCCTGCTTGTAAGCATTGTCATGTTCTGCGATGCAAAACGAAGTATCCGGAAGTTAAATTTCATGCTGAGAAACTCGAATCACCGCTCTATGCTGTGATACCTTTGCTTATCAATGTTGCTCCCAACGGAGATTTGTTTCATCCTGAAATCAATAAAAAGCAGCTTTTTAAGATTTTTGATGTCATAAGACAAACTCCGCAGCATCAGTATCTTATTCTCACCCGCCGTCCGCAGCGGATCAATAAACTCAAATTACCTATTCCAGATAATGTCTGGCTCGGCGTTTCGATTGCCGATAAAAATGAATGGAGTTTGTTTAATGAGCTGAAAAGCATTACTGCCACAACAAAAGTAGTGGCATTGGCTCCGGCGACCAATCATTACAATCAAAATATGCCGTTTGAAGGTATCTCATGGGTGATAATCGCTCCTGATAACCGAAGGAGCAGAAAAGCCACTCCGTGCAGTATAGATACCGTGGAGCAACTGATCTATAACTGTTCTTCCCGGAAGATTCCTTACTATCTCGAGAAATCTTATAACAGTTCCAAAGATTACGCTTATTACAGCACCCGCAATCAATACCCAGTTCTTGATGTGATGAAGCAATATTTTCAAGAAAACGCTATATCACTCCGCCGACCATTTTGGAATGCTAAACGGCATCGGAAGTGGGGCGGGGAAAACTGGCGGGATTGTTATCGGGAACATTTTTCTGATGCAAAGATAAGTTTTGAAGAGTTGGCAAAGACGTGCCGAAAAGATTATGACAGAGTAAAATTGCTTGGAAAACTCTTGCGGGTGATTCACCGCAAAAAGACCTCACCATTCGAGCGGGGTAAAAGACTGGCTCAAATCAGAGATGATAAATTATATAAAACTCTTGATTTCAAATCGTTTGATAAATTTTGCAAACAGCGTATCAAGCTCAATCATGCCCATATATATCGTTTGATTTTTCATTACCAACTTAATGCTCGCTTGCTGAATGAAAAGCTGAAAAAGCTGTCCGAGCAGCAATCCCGACAGTTGCGGACATTCGGATTGGAAGAGGCGGTACGAATAGCCGTAAAATACCGCCGGACTCCCAAGATTGAGCTGGAAGATATTTTGACGGAGTTAAATGAATCAGACAGTACTCAAACTGTTATTCGCATTGGTAAACGCACATTGTTTTTGAGTGATGAAAACTTGTGGCATCAGGAAATAGTAAAATTTGCCGGAGGTAATATAAAAACAGCAGTGGCTGTTTGTGAACGATTGCAAGGAGTGATTGAGGCAAAAGTTACCGTTGCAATTATCAGAGATGTATTCAAAGAACATTGTGCCAAACTTACGCAAAGCACTTTGAATATCGGTATTGAAATAGATGACAGCTTTATCCGGAACCTTTTGGATCAACAAACCGGACAATCAAAGCCGGTGTGATCCCGATATGCCGTCTGCATGGCTTCCCGTAACTCCTCTTGGCGGCTTTTGGCGATTATGAATGAATCATGCACCGGAAGTACGGGGATGCCTCTCGTGGCGAATCCGGCAACTATTGCCGTTGCGATCTTTGCATCAAGGTTCTGCAACTCCAAACTTATGCCGGAACAGAAAAATTGTTTGATTGGTTTATGGTATTCCTTGGCGATGGCAAGAGCTTCTTCGGTATTCATCTTTTCCAAAGCGGCTAACATGGAGTTGTCTTTGGCGGTTCTGAATGAGCCTTTACAAAGCAGATTGTACTTTGTCTCGCCCAGAGATGAACGCAGTTTGTGTTCAGCATCGCAATTAAGTAAAATCAACATCAGTTTTTTGGCGGCTGGGCGCAGTTCAGGAGCAAGAAAACTGTAACCATCTTTTTCAAGTTGCAGTCCGACTTTGGCGTAAAGCAAATGTATGTGCAGAGAAGAGTAGTCCAGTTCAACTGTTCTTTCACCGTCAATCAGAATATTGCTTCGTTGAATTTTGCTGAGTTGCTGATAACAGATGCTTCGTGGTGACTGATTGTACAGCCGCCCGCCTCTCTCGAAATTTTTTTGATTGTGGATACTTCTCAAACGTGGGAAAAATCTGGTCAGATGATGAGTGTCTTTGTCACTGTCAAGATAAACATCAAAAGTATGATGGGAATAACAGCGGTTTATCAACGTAAGTTTGGCAAGTAAATCTCTGGTATAATCCGAGTGCCGATAATGAACAGCTTCCCCTTTTTCATCTTTCAAAACTACCAGTTGACTGCTGAGTTTGAAAGGCTCTATGAATTCGGGCTGCCAATTATTGAACATCGGTTCCAATAATGGTAAGCTCCAATAACGGCTCACCCTGCCGTGAGAACCGAACTTGAATCCTTTTTGAAATCCGATATATCCGGTTTCCGTCAAGTAATCAAGAATAGAAAGTAAAATCTTTTGATTGACATGATAACGTCCCATTGCTCCATTCTTTGTGTAAGCATTATTATCTCTTGGAATTGCAAGACAACGCCCAGAAAGCCTACCCATGTAGAGATTACATAGAAGCGTTTTCAGATGTTCCTTTCCTTTGTAAAAGATTTTTACTTGAGAACTCTCTGGAAAGATTTCTCTTACTTCTCTCCAAAGCTTCTCTATTCCAGAAGAAATTTCCAAGTAATCTTTTGGAGAATGAAACATAAACGGAATAGAATCCTCGAACTGAAGAAAGTTCGAAAACTTCTTATCATAGAGCGAATTCATAGAACTCCTTTCTTTTTTTGTTCTTTTTTTTCTTCTATCTATGAAAAAAAAAGAGAAGAACGGGAAAGATTGGAAAGAGATTACAAGAAATACCATAACGCAGGGGATTTCGGTTCTTTCTTCATCAAAACAAACATTTTAATAAAGAATTTCAAATTCATTAAAATATTGTCATCACGCTTCTTTTTTCTAATCCGTTAGCTATAAAACAAAATGGTATTTCAGGCAGGGACACGTATTGACTGCAGTCCCATGCAGAGTTGCATGTTTGTTGATTATACTTTGTTTAATTTGTAGCCTGTTCGGGCTACAAAATTATCTGAAAAATATTAAACCATGTTTCAACAACAGGAGAGTGACAATGAGAACCACCAATTGGCATGATTTATCAATTTATGTTGGTAAGGTAGTTGAATCTATCAATGAGATTTACGAGCCTCACCGGGAGATGATGAAATTTTTGAAAGAGTTGGAGATTGTCTGCAAATTCTTGCATAAACATGGCAAAGGGTTGCCGCTTGATGTTCATAAGCAAATGAAAAGGGCTATATTAAAAGATATTGAAACCGAATATTGGATTTATGCCGGAGCAATCCTGAATCGGCATCCTGCCCGGGAGCCTATGGATTTTGCTGCCAAGAACAAAAAACGCTCTCTATCGGCACGAAAGAGGCAATAGAGAGGATTTGGGAAAGAAAAAGGGACTGCAGCAAAGAACGATCAATACTCTTTGCAGTCCTTTTTGTGTTACCGATGTTATTATTCAGGGCGGCGTCTCAATTCGACATGGTCATAATAGTTGATCCAGGCTTCGGGATACATCAAACGGTCTTCCGGAGCAAGTTTGCGAAACTCAATGCCGTTGAACTCTGTCCCGTTGATAAAGTGCTGAACGGTCTTGATCGTCTTGCCCATGGCAAATTGTGTATAGATTATGGAAATACCTGTTTCGGCATCGTCATCATCTATGAATTCGATCAAAGATTGCGTTACTTGCCAGTTGGTCATGGCAAGCCGGGTACAGAGAAATATAGCAAGCAAATCCTCGCCGTTCTGCGGTAATTTATAGATCAGCTCCACCAACTCATAAATGTGAGTGGTTTCCCGCATTGCCCGCAAATAGCAAGTCTTCCAGTAGCGTTCTTTGTAACGCCATGACGGCTCATCATTGCAGAACAGTACCGCTTCGATTCTTTCATTATCGAATTTGTCAGCAGGAACTTTTTTCAGCCATTTAATGACCAATTCTTTGATTTTTGCCAATTCTTCAGCATTGGCAGCACGTTCTTCCGGCGTAAGATAGCCATACTTCATAAACAACAATCCTTTTTGTTACGAATGCCCCCATTGGCACTCTGCTTATATATGAAGTCGATCTTATTTTTATAATAAAATCTTTGCGTATTTAATTTTCCACATATAATCATACAACATCGCCTCCGGCGACTCATTCCATAAAATATTGTAAACTGTAATTTCCCATTTTTCAATACGCACAACGTTATCTGGAGAACGGGTTGTCACCTTTAAAATCCATTTGCTTTCTTTTTTTCTCTCGTCCAAATCAGTGGATTCGATTTTCCAATCTTCGGCATACAAAGGTCTGGCATATCCGATAGAAGAAGAGGAACAATATTCCTGATAACTTTTACTGTACGCAAAGCTGTTGAAACCAAAAGGTCCATCTTCATAGCACAATGCTTCACCATTATCCAGTTTACTTACTGCCCCCATCCATTTATCTATCATCGTTGTAATTTGCTGTTTAAATGTTTCTTGCCTTACCTCATTCAAAGGTCTCTCTTTTTGACCGCAAGATGTACATAAAACAATTACAAATATTGAGAATACCAATATAAAATATTTACGCATCATACATTACCTTATATCGAATCTATTAAATTCTGTCTTATTACAGCGTCTTCACATACATCAATGGCATTCTTTCCAGAGTTATCTTTAATCATTGGATTGGCACGATAATTTAATAACAAATCAAGAAGGTCTAAATGTACGCCATATTCCCCGACCAACAGTCGCAGAGGCGTACAACCATCTTTGTCTTGAGTGTTAATGTTGTACCCCATATCTAATAATAACTTCGCCTTTAAAACGTCTTTTGAAACAGAAACAGCGTAATGCAATGGTAATCCATTATTTATATTCATACCATGTTTTAATAATTCTTGAGTCACTTCTGCGTTGGAGACTTCTGAAAGCCACGTGCCATTATGTGTAATATTAACAGGCAGGTTATATCGTGTTACCAAAAGTCTTGCAACCGATGCCTTTTTTACCCAAAAAAGTATACTGGAAATGACTTCACTTTTAAAATATGGATCTGCTCCTCGCTTAAGCCACAATTCAGCTTCTGCGACTCTTGGAGATTCAGCCAATTTTAAGGCAAGATCAAAACGATGTTTCTCTATAATATCAATCAAGTCTTTCGGACGTTCTGTCATAGATTCCCAAATTTCCTTCGCCGTTTTTCCTGACTCAGGATCGATAGCTTCACCCCAATAAGCTCCATCGCTGATAGCTTGTTCTACAATGTATCGATTACTAATTTTTATTCCCTTGATAAGTTTTATGTTTGCAGTCTTTTTTCGATTTTCGAGGCGAGCTATATTCTCATTTTGCTCTTGGACCATTTCATTGTGAACTTTTGTTTTTATGTTTTGCCATTTCGACTCTATTTTTATTGCTTTGTATAAAAATGGCAGAATGCATATTGCAGAAAGCAGAATAATTCCGCCCCAAATTGCTCCCCATATACAAAACATCTTTTTTCTTCGACGACATTCATTTTCAATAAGTTTTTCTTTTTCAGGAATGGCAATATTATTTCCGCATATTAAACATTGTACATCCGTTCCAGCAAAGCGTTCTTGTACTTCCAAAACCTCTCGACATATGGGACATTTGAAATCAAATGTTTTTTGTTTGTTCGGATTGTCAACACCCGTTTGGAGCGTAGTACACGACATATACTTGCCCATTTTTTTTTGTTGAATCACAAAGATTTTTTTGCAATATGGACATTGAGTTGCCATTCCCCGCCACTCGTCTTCGGCAGAAAGCAGATTGCCGCAATGCGGACAGTTAAAGTAAAAAGTTGCCATAATATTTCTCCTGATAGTTGTGTTAGAGTTACTGTTTTATCAGGAATGGCACAAAAAAAGAGGTGCATTCCTGATTCATACGTCCCTACACGCCTAGCACTGCGTACATCGAAATACAAACCTGGAAATGCACCGTGTAAAAAACACGGCACAAATCCTCCGTTCTTTCGATGTACATACAGGCTTGTATTCAAGGTGCTAGTTTGTAGGGACAGCCTGAAAAATTTATGCTTTAAATTACTGTTTTAACTTATTGCTTTGAGTGTTACCTCCGTTGATTTTACGAAACTTGGTTTAATTTACATTGGCTCAAGCAAAAAAGCAAGCAATTTTACATGTTTTTACCAATAAAAAATACGATCATTTATAAATTCTCCAATCCAGCGGGGCATCGCCCTGTGGGGATGATCCCGCTGGATAAGCTCTATCTGCGAAATCAAACTCGCCACCAGATTATCCGCAAAATTCGACAAGTCCGTAATCCCGCCTTTTACGCACCAGACCTTCACGCCCACACTTTTCAATTTCTGTACCACATGACTTTCAAGATAGCTCGCCGGCAGCGGTCGCATCAGCCTTGTAAAGTCATCCAGCAGCACATAGTCCACACGTTTCAGTACTCCAAGCACCTGTGCCAGCCCTTTACGGTATTTGTGCGTTTTAAGATAGGTGCTGTTTACCCAGCTTTTATAGGCTTCATCTACAGCTGCCAACGCCAGTGCTTCGGTGGTATCAGGG
>SUVX01000064.1 GCA_015061725.1 Lentisphaerota bacterium | reverse complement strand
TGGTTTCGCCCAACAACAAAATACCCCGCTTTTCTTTGAAAGTGAAAGGGGGTTTGGGGGAAAGCGAAAACCTTCTTTTCTCGTGAAAAGAAAGTTTTCGCTGTCCCCCAATCTCTCCCCCTTTACTTTAATAGAACTGCTGGTTGTGATTGCCATCATCGCCATTCTTGCTGCAATGCTCATGCCCGCACTGCAGCAGGCAAGAGAAAGCGGACGCACTGCCAGCTGTCAGAACAATTTGAAACAGTTCGGCAGCGCCTTTGCCCAATATGTCGATACTTTTAACGATATGTTTCCGCCGTATATGGTGGTTAAAGCCGACGGCAGTGAAGCCGTCAACAAAAACAAATGGAATTGGGCAGCTGTTTTGCAGATGCAGAAACTGGTGACGGGCGACTTGTGGAAGTGTCCGACGGCAAAAGCCTCAAATCCCAGCGAATATTATATGCGCGACTTGAGCCACAAAGGTCCCTGGGCTGTACACCTGGCGATGGGTTCCGGCTACAATCTTGCCAGCTGGACTTATGTCGGTTACGGTTACAACTCCGCCTTTGTCGGCACCCGTGAAAAGGTTCCCGGCTGGTACAAATCCGGCGCCGCCGGACGTTTCACCCCGGTCAAAATTACCGAAATGAAAAAGTCATCAAAATGTCTGATTCTGACAGAAACCAACGGAAAAGATGCCAACAGCTACATCATGCGCGATGATACGATGGGACGCATCGGCGCATGGCACAAGGAAAACAGCAATCAGCTTTATGCGGATTTTCATGTGGCTGTTCAGCGTGCGCCCCGCACTTACCTGGATTCCACTGTGGTTCCGACCAGTGATCCTGCTTCTCCCTGGCTGTGGAAGTAAAAAATCATGATAACGAAATTTGAAGTCTTTTTATGCTCGGCAATTTTTGCCGTCGGCGTGATACTTTTGACTGCCGCCCTGCCGCAGGATAAAAATGCAGTCATCTGCAGCAGCAATCTGAAAAAACTCTCTCAGGCGGTCCACGCTTATACTGAAGTTTATGACGGCTTTCTGCCGCCGCTGATTGTAAGAAACGCGCGCTGGGAGTTCTGGATGAGCAGGATTCTCCCCTTTACAAAGGATGCACGCAATTTTTACTGTCCCGCCAATGCGCGCGCACAGAAAATCCTTGCTGATGAAACCGATGGAGAACGCGATCTTCTGCCGGCGGTCTTTGACATCGGTTCAACTTCTTACGGTATGAACACCTATTTAAGCAGTGACGGAAGCAAACGCGCCCGCTGGCGCAAATTAAGTGAAGCGGCAACACCGGCTTATACCATCAGTATCGGCGACTCTGCGTTAAAAAGAGGTTATTCCCTGCGCCCGGTCAGAGCCTGCTGGCAGTTTGACTACGGTCCGGTTCACAAGCAGGGCGTTTCCATATATACATTCCTTGACGGACATGTTGAGAGTTTCACAAAATCCACCCTGGGACTTGCAGAATCCTTTGACGGATGGAAAAAAGATATCAAACGCTGGAAAAACTGGAAAGGTCAATAATGAAAAAATTTACTGTTCTGTTACTTGCCGCGCTGGCATTTCAACTTGCCGCGCTGGAGTTAAAAATCGAAAAATCACAAACACGCATTCTCCCCGGAAAAAACAAGATCAGCTGGAACTCCGGAATTCTCGTTCCCTGCATGACCATCGGTCCGAAAGGGAAAATCCAAAAGTTTGCCTTCAAAAACGGAAAAGTCTCCACCAAAGACTGGGATTGGTCAATTACTGCAAAAAAACGCCGTCATCTTGTGGAAATAACCTCAGTCATCACCAATAAATCAGGCAAAGAACTCTGGATTGAACCCGAACTGCGCATCGCCGCTGAAAAGGGAGAATTCCTGAACTTCTGGGATGGTTTCAACGTGGTGAAAAAAATCGGAAAAACACCGCTTCTGCGCCGCACGACCAAAAGTAAATTTGAAAAAAATGTGGGCGCATCCATGATGCCTTTCCCGGTATCAGCGGCGTTCACCAAACAGGATAGCATTTTTCTCGGCGGTGCGCTGTTTGACCCCATAAGTTTCAATGCTTCAGGATTTTATCCCCAAAGCAGGGAACTTGCCTTTTCCTACCGTTTTGTGCTTGCTCCCAAAAAGAAAATCACTTTCCGTATGTTCCTCGGAACCGGCAGCACGACCTACGGCGAAAGAGAGGGACTTGTTCAGAAATACTACGAATCCCTGCCCGAACTCTGGACTTCGGACCAGGAAAATCCCTACATCTGGGGCAATTACTCTCACTATCAATCATGGTGGCTCAAACCCGACGCAGAATTGATGCGCCGCAGATATGCCACAATAGAATGGTGTTACTGTCCCTTCCGCCGTTCCGGAGATATCTACGGATACGATGAACTCTCTGATTACAAGATGTTCAGCAGACCCCGCAACGTTCCAAAAATGGGCGGCGTCATGGTCGATGCCGGAAAAATGACCAATGCACAGTACCGCAAGATCCGCAAAGAGCGTTTTGATAAATATGCCCGCAAATTCGGCTGGATGTTCTACAACAGCTGCGGCGGCGTATGGTGCGAAATCACTCTGGCGCAGCAGAAATTCCCGGATTCCATCAACGATGATGCGGATGTGCCGCGTATCCTCACCACCTGGAGTACCGCTTACGACAAAGAAATCAGAACTTTCCCCTACGGAACAAGTTATCAGAAGTTCTTTGAACAGTCTGTCCGCGATACCGCAAAAGAAATCGATCTGCCCGGCTTCGCTTTTGACTGCGGTTACGGCGGTGCATTCTACCGGGGACCTGCGGTCAACAAGGATATCCCCGGCGTGGCGTGGGACGAAAAGGGTAAATTCATTGAACAGGCTGTGGCGATCAACCACCAGGTCGATGTTGTCCGCGCCATCAAGGGAAAGAACGGCAAACCGCTGACCGTCTGGACCAACGGTTATCTCAAAGGTGACCGCAACGAACTCGAAGCCCTTTACCGCAATTACGGCAGATTTATGCGCAACATGCCGCTGTGGCGTTACTGGGTGGGACCCAAACCCGCCAACATGAGTGGACACTTTGCATTCAATCTGCTCTTCCCTGACTGGCGCACAAAGACTCCGGCAGAATTGACTGAAGCTCTGGCAAAAGTTGCTGATTACACCATGCTCAGTGCATTCAAATACGGTTTATCCTATGACTTCATCCAGATGAACGGCAACCCGGTGCTTGCCTATGTCATGCCCGAATTTCAGGAGTGTATCCGCACCGGATGGCAGGCAACCGTACCCATGGTCACCCGTCCTGCCGACATGCGGATTCCTTTCAAGAGCCGCTACGGCAGAGGTGTGCAGACGATTTTCTATGCAGGCAACTCCGCCCCTGCTCCCGTCAAGGGAGAACTGCTTTTTGACAACGCCGCGCTGGACGGAAAGAGCAAAACCTATCTCTATCTGCGCCACAGCCGCGGAAATTCTGCAACACAGAACCGCATTGAAAAGAATTTCACCGCTGTTTCCGCAACCATTCCCAGCCGCACGCCGGAACTTTTCCGCGCCGTCGCCGGTATTGATGCGCCTGAAAAACTGCAGGTTGATGTTTCAGCTGTTCGTCTGTTGCATAAGCGCACGATCACTTTGACATTCAAGGGAACCGGCTTCTCTTCAGCCGTTGAGACCCGCAAACTCAGAGGATTCAAAAATGCCGAAATCACTCTCGACGGCAAAAAGGTCAGAGAAAATCAGAAACTTTCCTTCAAAGACGGCAGCAAACTGGTTCTGACATACAAATCTTTGAACTTCCGCAGTCCGGCTTCTGCAATCAAGAGTTTCTTTGTCGGCAGCAGACACACAAAACAGGCAAACTTCAAAATTTATGCTCCCGCAGAGGCTAAAGCTCAGGCGGAACGTTTTGTCAAATATTTTGAATTCCTCAAAGAAAGAAAAGTTTTCCGCAAAAACTCCGCAGTTCCGCAAATTGTCATCACCGGCAAGCCCAAATTTGAAAAGGGTGCGATTCTGCTCTTCTGCAGAACAAAGGGCGTTTCCGGTTCCGGCAGACAGTCCGGCGCATTGGCTGTCTGGGCGGCAACTCCTGAGAAACTTGAGCAGAATGTCACAGAACTCTTCCGCGTGATGGATGAACTTTTTGTCTATCATCACCCCTTTGTTCAAACCATGGGACTGCCCCGGGAACCCCTGCTTTACACAAAACTTTACGGTAAAAATCTGCCGTATAAAAAATTCTGGGGAGAATACAAATGAAAAAAATCATCTCTCTGCTGAGTGCGTTTGCCGTATTTTCCGCGCTTGCGGCAGCTCCCGAAACAAGCAGAACGGAACTTTCAGGACAGAAAGCAGTCATTCTTGAAAACAATTATCTGAAACTTACCGCCGTTCCGGGAACCATGGGCGCCATCGCAAAACTGCGTTATCTGCCAAACAAAAGTGAACTTTTCAACGATTACAAGTACACCTGTAATGTCATCAATGAACTGCTGCCCGAACAGAAGTCCGTTTCTTTCTGGGGAAACAGAACGCTCATCTGGAACGGAACTGTTCTCTTTTATCAGCCGCTTTCAAAATTTGAAACCGTTTCAGATAAAAATGCAGTCAGTCTGACCATGTCCGGCAAATTCATCGGCGGTTTTCCGGTGGAAATGACCCGCAAAATCACGCTTGAAAAAGACTCTGCCGTCATTAAAATTGCGGTAACACTCCGTAATTTCGGAAAAAAAGCAGAAGAAATCAGACTGTGGGAACACCTTGTTCCAAGTCCTGAAAAAAGCGTTCCCGATGTCTCTCTCATCGCAGGAAACGGCGTCCGCCGTCTGGGACGCTATCAGGATACCGAAAAACATACTCCGGGGCTGATCACCGATACTTTCAAAGACGGCAATCTCAACCGCTTTATCGTTCCCGGTTCAGACTGGATCGCCGCAACCGGCGGAAAAACCCCGCTGACCGTCTTTTTGCGGACCGATGCAAAAAATCTTGCTGTTGACGGATTTTTCTACACCCAGAAAGATGCCGTCAACAAACTCCACACCGTTGAGATTCTGTTGAAACGTATAACTCTTGCCCCCGGTAAAAGTCAGACTTTTGAACTTGAAATGGGGGTTTTAAGTCACTTGAAAACGCTCCGTCACATGACAAAAAACTACGGTTTTGACTTTGAACACAAGGGAAATACGCTTGTCTGGCACGCTTCTGCGCTCCGCAATATGCCCGCAAAGAAAATCGTTTTCAAAATCGGCAGCGTAAAAAAAGAGTTCACCGTTCCCGCCCTTGTTCCCGGAAAAAGTGTCTCCGGCAAAATCACAGGTATTCCCGCTTTCGGCAGCAATTTACCGGAATTTACGGAGAAATAAATGTCTGATCCGATTGCAGAAAATATCCGTTCAAGGATGATTTATGACGAAAACAAGGTGCCGGAATACACCCTGCCCGATCCGGTAAAGGGTATTTCTTCAGCCCTTGACTGGAACCGCAGGCGTTCAGAACTGCTCAAACAGTTTTCTCAAACCATGTACGGCGATATCCTGCCCCGTCCGCAGGAAATGCGAGTCCAACTCCTTGAGTCGGGCAGTGCCTTTGAAGGACTTGCTGAACGCAGGCAGTATCTTGTCACCTGCAGCAATAACAGCAAGAGCATCTCATTCACGCTTCTGCTTTATCTGCCCGCACAAAGAAAAGGGAAAGTCCCCGCTTTTCTCGGACTTAATTTCAGAGGCAATCACGCCTTAACCGGTGATGAAAAAGTCATTCCGGCACATCCGTCTCTATTGGAAACAAGAGGCGTTGCCCGTCCGATTGCCGATTTAAAAAACGATCCGCGCAACTCCCAGAGTGAACGCTTTTCTTTTGAAGAAGTCCTCAAAAGAGGCTACGCCTCCGCAACGGTGTTTTACTGTGATATTTTCCCCGATCACCGCAACGGATTTTCTGACAGTGCTTTAAAACTGTTTTACCCTGAAGAGGTTTTGAACAATCCTGAAAAACACACTTTCGGAGCGATTTCCGCCTGGGCATGGGGACTCTCTCGAGCGCTGGACTGTCTGGAAACGATTTCTGAAATCAATGCTCAGAAAGTTGCTTTGCACGGTCACTCCCGTCTGGGCAAAACCGCCCTTTGGGCAGGTGCCTGCGATCAGCGTTTTGCATTGGTGATATCCAACTGTTCCGGCGAAGGCGGTGCCGCCCTCTCCCGCCGTTGTTTCGGTGAAAACTGGGAGTGGCTTCTCCACTGGCGCACCTACTGGTTCCATCCCGCCTTGAAAAAGTATATCAACAATGAAAATAATCTGCCCTTTGATCAGCACCAGCTGCTTGCCCTGATTTCGCCCCGTCCGCTTTATGTTGCAAGCGCAACAGAAGATGACGGGGCCGACCCCAAAGGAGAGTTTCTGTCGCTCTTTCACGCAGGTAAAGTTTACCGGCTTTCAGGTGCGGATTCTCCGCAGAACATGCCGCCGCCGGACACCCCTGCGGGAGACTTTCTGCGCTATCACATCCGCACCGGTATTCACGACATGACCCGTGCCGACTGGCTCTTTTATCTTGACTTCGCCGACAAATGGCTTTGATTAAAATTTGTTGATACTCTGCGGATATTTTCCGGAAAAACTTGAATTTGTCTTTTGAATCCGGTATATTATTTTCAGCACATTTTGAACAGGAATATTTTTATGAAATACAAATTTTTGATATTGCCAGCGGTTCTTGCTTTACCGCTTCTGGCGGCTCCGGTCAAAAAACACCGTCCGGTGCTCGAAGTCAATTTTGCTGAAAAAGTACCGTTTTCCACAGACTTTTCAAGTTCTGTCTGGAAAAAGACGCCTGCTTATCCGTTCATGAAAGCCGTCAGCGACTTATCGGACTTTCATGCCCTGCCCCTTGAAGGCGGTCAAATCCGTCTGCTCTATGATAAAAATTTTCTGTACCTTGCGGCAGAATTGGAAGACTCTGAAGTCACCACCACCGGCACAAAAAATCAATCCGCTTTTTTCGCCCTGGGCGATGTCGTTGAAGTTTTTTTGAAACCCGAAAATCACAATTTTTATTGGGAAATTTACGGCACACCCAATAATCTTCAGACCTGTTATTTTTTCCCCTCCCGCGGCAGTCTGGGTTTGCCCAGCGGTTTTGCCGCTCAGGGCGTTGAAGTCAAAGTTGTGTCCTCCGTCAACGGCTCTTTCAACAATTCTTTTGACCGTGACAAAGGCTGGAAAACGCTGATTAAAATCCCCCTTGCCTCTCTCCGCAAAAACAATTTGAAGTTTGTCCCGGGTGAAAAATGGACCATATTTGTCGCAAGATACAACTACTCCCGTTATCTGCCAGCTTGTGAACTCTCCGGCGTCCCTCAGAAATTCGGCGACTTTCACGTCCTGTCTGATTACGCACGTCTTGTTATCAAATAACGCAAAATAAAGGATTTTTTATATATGAAAACACTTCTTCTTTCCCTTGTTTCCCTGACCGTCCTCACCCTCTGCGCTCAGGAAAAATTTATCCGTCCCGTAATTGAAATGTATCCCGTTAAAAACTTTTCTTCCGCCTCAGGATTAAAGAATCCCGCCTGGGCAAAAGCAAAAGAATATCCCTTTATGATCAATGCCGGTATCCCTCAGGATTTCGGCGTTCTTCCCCCCGAAGAATGTAAAGTGCAAGTCATGTATGACAAGGATAATTTCTACATCCGTACAGTCATGTCCGACAGCGAAGTCCTCTCAGAAGCCGTCGATCAGAACAGCCCCATCCCCAACTGCTCGGACTATTTCTGTATCATCCTGCGCCCCAAAAGCGAAACAGGTTTCTTTTACATCCTCGGTACCCCCAACGCCATTACCAAAGCTGTTTATGTCACAGGTCCCGGCTCCATGCGTCTGGCTTCAGCCAATCTGCCGCTTGAAACAAAAGTCCCCGTTTATACCTCCATCAACGGCAAACTCAATGACGGCAAACGTGATAAGTCCTGGAGCGCACTGACCGTTATCCCCATAAAAAAACTTGTTTCAGAAGTAAAAAAATACGGTATCAATATCAACGAATCCACCGGCTGGACCCTCATGACAGGACGCCGCAACTACTCACGTTTTCTGGAAATCGCCGACATCTCAGGCTACCCCCAACCCGTCCGCGGCTTCTTCAACATGCGCCACCACGCCCTGCTCCTCAAAAAATAACACGCTCTTTTTTCTTGATAAAGTCCTGTGTTTCCGGGGGAAGACAAAAACTTCTTTTCACGGGAAAAGAAGTTTTTTTCTTCCCCCGAACCCCCAACTTTTTTCAAGAAAAGCGGCGTATTTGTTGAAGGGTGTGCGGATATTTTGCGGCGTATTTGTTGAGGGATGTGCCGGAGTTCTGCGGCGTATTTGTTGAGGGATGTGCCGGAGTTCTGCGGCAATTATTTCACGGCACAGAGAATCAGGCCGGTAACGATCAATATTGTACCGGCTATCCGCGGCAGAAGTGCCTTTTCTTTGAGGATAAGCATGCCGAACGCCACCCCGAAAAGCAATCCCGACTGGCGGAATATCTGAACATAAGTCACATTCGTTACATAGTTCATCGCCATCAGCACCAGAAGATAGGTAAGTGACGCGGCAATTCCTGCAAAAACAAGTGACCAGCGGTACTCTTTGAATACCCTGACAAGTCCCGTCCGCATTTTTCCCTGCAACAGTACCGGAAGTAAAATCACAGCTGCAAGCATCCACTCCCGCAACGCTGAATATGTCATGGATATGACAGGTTTTGAAATATCCGTTCCGCCAAGAGCCTCTATCATGATTTTCTGGGTATGGCTGTCAAAAATCGTGTACCAGGTGGTTCCGCAGGCAGTCAGAAATACGAAAAACATCCCTTTCTGCAAGTAGTTCCGGATTTTGAAATCACGGAAACTTGCAAGCGGCATACTCAAACAGCCCGCAAATATCAGAAACATACCGCAAACAGCCGTTATTGTCAGCATTTTGCCGATTCCCAAAAGTGCTGTCACTCCCGCCGTCAGCAGCAGAGGAAGTGACCGCATCATCGGATACGCACAAGACATATCCAGCAGACGGTAAGCACGCATCAGTCCGATCCAGTACATACAATCCCCGATCAATGTACAGCAAAGCGACAGCCAGAACGCTTCCGGTAAAGAAACAACAGATACCGGACTCCACAGCAGTACCGGTGAAAGAAACAGTGCCGATACCAGACAGATACCGCCGACAAAAGGCAGATTGATTTGATTCTTTTTCGCAACCAGATTCCACGACGCATGAAGTGCGGCGGATGAAATAATCAGAATAAAAGCAGCAAGTGTCATAATGATAACTCCTTTTCAAGAATTTCTGCGGCAAGCGCAACCAGTTCCGCACAGGGACGTTTTTTATAATAAGCAGAAGTTCGCTCTTCAGAAACGGGCTTATCCGGTCCCTTTCCCTGAAGATTCAAAAGTTCACGGCAGATGATCGAACCGTTCTTTTCACGGAACTGCCCGGCAAGGTGCTGAATCAGCGCATAATGTTTATCCTTTGCCGCCTTGTCTTTGATATCAGAGTTTCCCCGCAGAATATTGGCAGCGAGAATCATTCCTGAAACCGCACCGCAGACTTCGCGCATTCTGCCCATACCGCCGCCGAATCCGGAGGCAATACGCATTGCGGACTCTTCAGTTAAACCGCACTCTTCAGCAAAGGCGCACAGCACCGCCTGCGCACAGTTGGCGCCGTTGAGAAAATACTCTTTTGCCAATTCGGATTTATTCTTTTTCATATTTTCCATATCCCTCAATTTAAATCACTCAAACAATTTTCTTTTTAAACAGAGCCTTACGCCGTGAAATCGTCAGGACATAAAGTGCCGCAGGTTTGGCTTTTCTCAACTGTTCAGCAGCTGCCCGCAAAGTGGAACCGGTGGTAAAAACATCATCGATCAGAAGCACCCGCTTACCGGCAACGTTTTCAGGAGAAACACAGACGAATGCCTTTTTGAGGTTTTTCAATCGTGCCGTTCTGCCCAATGTTGCCTGACGGCTGCCGCTTTTGACGCGTTTTAAAACATTGCAGAACGGAACTTTCAGGTATTTGGCAGTACTTCTGCCGATAAGTTCCGCCTGATTGTATCCGCGCAGCAGACGTCTTTGCCAATGTACGGGAACAGCGGTAACAAAATCCGGAATAATACCGCTCTGCATAAGAGTATCAGCTCCCATTTTGCCAAGCGGACGCGCAAGTTCCGTGCGTTTATTATATTTCAAATCAAGGATAAGTTTTCTTCCTGAGCCGGAGTGTTCAAAAACAGAAAACACTCTGTCCCACAACGGCAGATTTCCGTTTGCAAGACATTGAGAACAGAGGGCGGTCACACCGTCAAGATTACCGCCGCAACCGGGACAGCTCCGGTCACGGCGGATAAATTTCAATTTGCTTTTGCAACTATCACATAAAAGTCCCGTTCCGCCGCCGTTGCCCGTACCGCAAACCGGACAGGGCAGAAAATTCAGATAACGCAAAAAACGCCCCCACCAGGTGTTATTCTCAGGTACTCCGGGAACGTTCACATTTTCAGTTTCTTTTTTCTGCCGGACGATTGACGGCAGATAATCATTCCACAGTTTCAGAGAAAGAAATGCTCCTCTTTGCGTATATTCTATTTCAATCAAATCAAAAATTCCTGTCACAAACGGACTGCCCAACAAGGCAAGAAAGACTTTTCCGGCAGAAAAATTGCGCCGTCGCTGCTTGAATGACAGATTCCCGGCAGGCGAGAATCCCTCTTTGTGATGTAAAGTTTTGACTTCAACAAAATGGATTTCATGCTCTTTGCGGGCAACGATATCAAGTTCACCGGCTTCAGTGCGCCAGTTGCGGGCGAGAATGGTAAATCCGTTGCGTTCAAGGTAATCGGCGGCAAAGTTTTCGCCCCGTCTGCCCAGGGCGATATGTTTTTTGCGTAAAAAAGCAAAATTTTTCATTATTTCTCCGCAAAAACGAATCTTTCGCGTCCTGTCAGGTCGCAGGATATTTGAGCAGAAAATCCCAGCGTTTCAAGCAGCGTTTTCAATCGCAGAGCCTGAAAAGGAGACAATTCAAATGCCGCCCTGCCGCCGGGATTCAAATGTTTTTGAAGCTGCTCCGCTGTTTTCTGAATCAGCAGAAATCCCTCATCCGGAGCCGTCAGGGCAAGGACGGGTTCATGGAGCCGCACCTCCGGCGCAAGTTCAGAATATTCCTCTTCTGTCACATAGGGCAGATTGGCGGCGATAAAATCAAAAGTTTCCCCCTCAACGGCGGAAAAAAGATCACTTTCAAGAAAACGCATATTTTCCGCACCGTTGGCTTTCGCATTCGCCTTTGCCGTTTCAAGTGCGGCAGGACTGATGTCAACAGCGGTCACATCAAGATCGGGACGCTCCGTCGCACAGGCGATGGCAATCGCTCCGGACCCCGTGCCGATATCAAGCAAACGTCCGTTACGAGGCGTTTTTTCAAGAGCAAAATCAACCAGCAGTTCCGTTTCAGGACGGGGAATCAATACAGCGGGATTTACAGACAGCATCAAGTCGCGGAAATAGGCTTTTCCCGTGATATACTGCAATGGCTCCCGCCGGCAGCGCCGCTGTGCAAGTTCGCGCAAAAGCGTTTCCGTTTCAGGAAGAAGTTCTCTTTCGGGATACAAAATCATATCCAGCTGAGAAATCCCGGCTGTTTCAGAAATCAAAAGAGCCGCATCAACAGCCGGTGTTTCAATTCCGGCAGCAGCAAACTGCTGTTCAAAAAGTTTTTTAAGCTCAGCGGGTGTCATGAAATAAAGTTCTCCGTCTGCAAAAAGTCCGTCAGAAAATATACACTCTGTCCTCTCTTTTGGCAAGCGGAATTTTCTGTTTTTAAGATACTCTTACAAACTCAGACTGTTCTGCCGGTAGACTTCGGGGGAAACACCGTAATATCTGCGGAAAACAAGACAGAAGTAACTGGCAGAATTGAACCCGGTCTGTCCGGCAACGTCTTTAATGGCAAGCGTTGTTCCGGCAAGCAGTTCCGCAGCCCGCCGCAGACGCAGATGCTTCAGATAAACGGCGGGAGAGATGCCGGAGTATTTATGGAACAGAGTTCTGAACTGCACCTCTCCCAATCCGGCTTTCTGCGCGGCATCGGCAACGCCGATATTATGCATGAAATTATCGCGGAAAAATTCAACAGCAGTTTGTATCCTGTCGTCCGTATTCTGCACACTTTCAGTTGAAAACATATCGTTTGCCGCACATTCAAGCAAAAGATCCTGAACGGGATTCCGGGCATACAGACAGGCAGTCTGCCGCTGTACCTGCCGCAGGGAAACCGCCGTTTTCAGCCGGGTGAAATAAAGTTCCGGCTGAGCAAGACAAAAAAGATATTTTTTTACATAAACCGGGAATCCCCGTCCTGAATACGGAAAAATATCCGCATGGATGACAAAAACCTTTCCCTCGCTGCAATCACCGGCAAAATCAAAGCCGTGAGCAACATATTCCGGCACGATCACGCCCCGCCCGGCTTCAAGTTCATATTTTTCATCACGGACAAGTGCAGTGAAATGCCCCTCCATCACAAGCCAGATCAGGCAATCGTTGATCTTCCGCACGGGAACCTGCCAGGGGGACTTGACATGCCACAAAGAAACATTCCTTACCGAAAAACGGATACCATTTAAAATAAAGGCGTAGAATGCCAATATCTCCTGCGGGAGAAAATGGCGCAAATCTTCTTTCTTTTCGTTGCCGTAAATCGATTGCATTGTCGTTTTTTTATATCGCCGGTATTTTTGTGTCGTTTTTTTATATCCGGCTTCTGTATCTTATCATTGTTTTTTTATAAGATACACGTTATATTCTCCAATGTCAAGTACATTTAAGGTGTTATAAATAATGATATACAGCGACATTAAAATCAATACAAATCCCGGAGAGGAATACACCGTTTCCAACCGCTTCTGGCAGGGGTGCCCGACAATTGCAAGGACCCGCGGCGGCAGACTTTTTGCCGGCTGGTATTCCGGCGGAACGGGTGAACCGCATCCGGAAAATTACAATCTTCTGATAAGAAGCGATGATGACGGATTTTCCTGGAACTCCCCCGAACTGGTCATTTCCGGAAGACCGGAAGATGATATCGTCGCCATAGACATTCAGCTCTGGCTTGATCCGGATGGAAAATTATGGCTGTTTTTTGCAAAAATCAACTGCGCCTGCGGCGTAAAACCGACCGATCCCGACCGCTGGGTCACCTGGGCAATCATCTGCGATGATCCTGATGCAGAAATACTCCAGTGGAGCGAACCACGCTTTATCGTCACAGGATTTCTGCGTACACAGCCGACAGTTCTGTCTGACAGCAGCTGGCTTCTTTGCGCTTATGACAGAAGCAGTGATCATTACTGTTACGCAAAAAGTACCGACCGGGGAAACTCCTGGGAGCGCTGTTTTGCGGGGAAAAGGCTCACCAATACGTTTGATGAAAATATGATCCTCGAAAGAAAAGATCACTCTCTGCTGATGTTTGCCCGCGATCAGAAACCGCTTCTGACATTCTGCGAATCCGCCGACGGCAAAAACTGGTCAGAGACGCAATACACGAATATTTTAAGCGGCAGTTCGCGCTTTTTTCTGCGCCGTCTGAACTCCGGACGAGTTCTTCTCATCCACAACGATTCCAACAAAATGCGGACAAATCTCACAGCCGCTCTGTCTGAAGATGACGGAAAAACCTGGAATTGCTCCCTGCTGCTTGATTCTGCCGGTATTCCGCAGCAGTCAGTTTCTTATCCGGACGCCGTTGAAACGCCTGACGGCAGAATTTTTATCATCTACGACTGCGGCAGAACGACCTTCAAAGAAATCCGCATGGCGCAGATCACTGAAAATGATATCATCGCAGGAAAAATCGTCGATTACACCTCTTATTTATCCCGTATCATCAGCAAGGCTCCGGGCAATCCTGATAAAGAAATTTATGAAAGAAAAATAAAAGAATGGCAGCAATGGAAAGCTGTACGCAATTTCAACTAAGAAAGGAGCAGGTACTATGACCGAACAAAAAAGCCCCCGTATCTTCCGCCGTTCCAGTTTTTTCGATGCGTGTCCCTTTTCACCTTTGTACAAACAGGTGAAGATATGCAGCTTCACGCTGATCGAACTGCTGGTCGTCATCGCAATCATCGCAATACTTGCGGCGATGCTCATGCCGGCATTGCAGCAGGCAAGAATGAGCGGAGTCAGAGCATTCTGCCAGAACAATCAAAAATCTCTGGGGATGTTGTTTGCCGCTTACGAGGGTGAAAACGGTCGTTTGCCGCCTTCGGCATTTTCCATCAACACAACCAGTTATTATCAAAGTTACGGCTGGCATAATTACCTGATCAATGCCCGTAACGTGACCCGTCCAGACTCCGCCAACTTGTGGAGCAGTTCAGCGAAAGATTGGAAACTTATGGCATGTCCGGGCGATAAAAGTTACGGGGCAAGTCATCCCATTCAAAGTTACTGGGGCAACCGGACAGTCATGGGACATTTGAAGGCAGATGGGACTTATCAGGATGAAAATACCACAAACGTTGCTCACCAAACCCTGCGGGGAATGCTCAACCGCAGTCCCAGACCCATGTCGAAAACTTTGCTGATTACAGACTTCTATTATACTGTACGCTGCGATAATCCGACACCGGGATATTGTGATGCAAATTATCCCTATTCAGAAACATCTCTTACGACCTTTGTCCGCAAAGACAAGGCAGATATCAACGCCAATCACCAGACTGGCGCAAATCACCTGTTTGCGGACGGACATGTTGAGTTCATCAACCGTGAAAGTTACACGGCCAGCGAATACATGTACAAATATTGGTCAACTTGTCATAAGTATTTAAAATAACCAGGAAAGAGGTTGAATTATGTTGTTAAAAAAATCTTTGATTTTTTCTGTCAGCGCCCTTTGCTTTCTTCTGACCGGTGCTGTGCCTGAATATCTGGTAACAGGAAATTCACCTGGTCGTCTTGAGAAAATGGCAGAAAAGGAACTCTGTCTTTTCTATCAGAAAATTTACGGTAAAAAACTGAAAAAGCTTCCTGTATCCCAAGCTGCTGGAAAATCTGTTATCTATCTGGGACAAACAGACTTTGCGCTTAAAAACGGCGTTGACGGTCAAAAGGCTGATTCCGAAGAGTGGATATTAAAGACCGTTGGAGATGACTTGATCATTTCCGGGGGAGCTCCGGCAGGAACGCTTTACGGAGTCTATGAAGTATTGGAAAGACTGGGCGTGGTTTTTGCGGCTTTTGACGAAACATTTGTGCCGGTAACCAAACCGGATTTCCCGAAATTCAATGAAAAGAGAAAACCGGCATTCCTCGGACGTCTGATCCACGATGGTATTCCTTATCAGCTGACCCGTACCAATGTGCATAAAAAACGGGGGAAAGACTATGCCCTCTGGGTTTTGCGCAACCGTATCAACGGAGAGCAGATCCTTGCGGTTCCATCGTATTACAAAGGCAAAATGTTCAACGTTCCCCATTACCCCTATCACAACTTTTTCGACTATCTGCCCCGATCTCTTTATGCAAAACATCCGGAATACTTTCAAATGGATGCCATGGGCCGCCGCCGTCAGCCCCGGGAACACCGTTACCGGGGCGGTGTCTGCATGTCCAATCCCGATGTCCGCCGTATTTTTCTGGATTCCCTGCGTGAGAAAATCCGTACCGACAGAAAAAAATTTCCCAGTGAAGAATGGCCCTGTGTCTATGACATTTCCCGTCTGGATGATACGCCGTTCCACTGCTTCTGCGAACCCTGCAAAGCAATCAGTGCCAGAGAGGGTTCCGGAACAGAAGAGGGATTGCTTTATGATTTCATCAATCATATTGCAAGAGAAATACGCAAAGAATATCCGGAAATCATCATCCGCACTTTCGCCGAGAAACGCGCTCCGCAAAAAATCGTTCTTGAAAAGAACGTGCTTATCTGGACCGACGATCTTTTTTCCCGTCACTCTCCCTTTGTTCCGACAGAAAATCCCCACAGCAAACTTGTCCGCGAATACCGGAAAGGCTGGTTCAATATCTCCGACAATATGCTGATGTGGGACTACTGGAATCTGGGCGGAAGTTATTATTTTGCGCCTCCCCGGGTCGAAACGATTTTTGATACCATAAAACCGGATCTGAAATATTTTCATAAAAACAATATCAAATCCATGTTTATTGAGGCAGGAATAGATCCGAGTTCTCCTCAGAACTTCATATTGGTCAACTACTTTGTTGCCATGCACCTTATGGTGGATCTCAACGCCGATGAAAATAAATTGGCGGATAAATTCATGGATGCCTACTACGGCAAAGCCGCCCCTGTGATGAAAAAGTACTTCAAGCAAATCCGTTCCGGTGTCCTCAACCAGCCCCAACCGTATGCAACCAGTTGCGGTGCGGCCCATTGGCGGTATCTGACACCGGAATTTATGGTGGGGCTCTATCAGGACTTTCACAAAGCAGCCAAATTTGCCGGGGGCCGTTATGCTGCCCGGGTGAAACAGGAACTTGTCAGTCCCGTCTGGTATACCCTTGTTAATTGGCTCAGTTACAGCAGCGCATTTGAAAAAATCGGTATCACAAGAGAAAAATTGATTGCCGAATGCCGGGAACTTTCCAGAAATTACGTTGAAACTTTCGGTCCTTACGGCAAGTGGCACAAAGATAATTTTGAAAAGCGTTTCCGCAATGTCAGTTTGAATTTGCCCCGTCCGGAAAAGTTCAAAAATGTTCCTGAAAGAAATTTCAGGATGCTGAGTTTTGCCGACTTTAAAAATGTCGGTATGTTCAATGCAAAAGTGGTGGATGATCCGGAGTCAGAAATGGGCAAGGCGCTCAAATCAGCCGATCCCCGTCCTGAAATGCATGGTATCAACAAGATGATCGATCCCAAATACCGTTTTTATTCCACCCAGTTTGTTCTGGGCAATCAGCGGGGAAGTCTGGTGCAGGTTTTCCTCAAACAGGTACATCAGGATGAAAAATATCACTGGTATCGTATTCCCGGCAGCATAGAATTGCGTCCGGTGGCATCTTTCTGGGGACAAAGCTGGGCTATCCAGGCCTCAGCCAACCGTTTGTTTCTTCTGACTACCGGCGATCCGCGCGACAACACCTGGGAGCAGGTATGGTTCTCAGCCAAATTTACCGGACCGGCTTATGTGCCCGGTTCCCAAAAGAAAAACGCGATCTATGTAGATATGATGGTAATCACCCGCGGCGAAAAGGATCAGGAGTTTGTTACCGTCCCCCAATATGCTCAACTGACCGGAAAGAACAAGACCGGGGATTTGCCTGCCGGATGGAAAACCGTCAAGTATTATCGGTCTTCCGGTAAGACGGAATTGATTCAAAAAGAGGGAAAAACAGCGATCCGGATAACCGGCGATCCCGGGAAGATCACCGCCATTTCAGGACCGGAATTTGCTTGCGGACCGCAGGATGTGGTCAAAATCCGAGTCCGGACAACCGGCAAAAAATGCCGCGTGGGTCTTTACCGTTACGGTGTAAAAACATATCTCCGAGGCAACTTCGTTTCTGCGCCTGACAGCGGTACACAGAATGAATTTATTTTTGATATTTCAGATCTGCCAAAGGCAAAGGAAAATGCCCGCTGTGCCCTGGCTTTTGAACTTCTTCCCGGTGGAAAAGTGTGTGATATCGATCAGCTTGAGGTCACAGTTGCCCGGAATCTGAATCAGGTCAAAACATCTCACGGCAAATAACATTTTTGTGCTTGCAAAATGTACGGACAAGGTGTAATTTAATGGAGGAAACAGGTTCAGCCTGCATAAAACGTCCTGCTCATCCGGAGCTTCTCAGACGGTCATTTTGTTACGGCTGCGCCTGACGCACGAGAGATAATCCATCTGAAACGCGGTGCAATACCGGACACTATCGCTCCGGAAGTCTGCCGGAGACACGGAAAGCAGTGCAAAAGAATAAAGAGGTGTGTTATGGCAAAGGTTTTTTACAATTTCCCGAATTACAACACTTATCCCGGAGTCGCCCCGGCGGGAAAAATCACGATCACGGAACGGACTCCGGAAGAAGCTCAGGAAGTTGTAAATAAGTTCACCCGGGAAAACTGGCGTAAAATAGCCAGGGAACCTCACGGCGAACTGCAATATCCCTATCTTGTCCCCGGAGCAACGTATAACGATCTCTGGGATTGGGATTCCTTTTTCACCGCCTGCAGCCTTCCTGAAGAGGGTTTGGAATATGCTTGCGGAAGTTGTAAAAACCTGATTGATGCTCCGCTTAAAGACGGCCGTCCCGCAAAAAAGGCAACCGTTGAGGGGAACTACAATTACTTTCTGCATCCTTATCCATTGCGGGCGCAGTTTGCGGCCATTATGCTGAAACGGGGTGCTTTGGATTCACTCTGGCTGGCTCCCCGCTGGGAGATATTGGAGCGTTCCCTGCGCTGGTACGAGGAAAAATCCTGTGACCGTGAAGGCTTTTTTCTCTGGCAGACCTATCCGGGAATAGACAATGATCCTTCCGTCTACGGACGTCAGCCCGGAACCATTGCCGGAACCGATCTTGCCTGCTTCATGTACCGGGAATACCGGGCGATGTCCCTGTTGGCTCAATATCTGGGCGCAGAGGATCCCTATGCTCAAAAGGCTGAAAATCAGAAACTTTTGATTCAAACCCGTTACTTTGACGAAAAAGATCAATGCTTTTATGCGCTGGACAGGAATATTAATCAGCAGATTCACGGAAGACAATACGTCACCTGGAATACCTGCATGCGTTTTGACAGCAGCAGCAATCTTTACCCCCTGTGGGCAGGTGCCGCTGCGCCGGAACAGGCAAAGATACTGCGGGACAAAATCATGGATGAAGAGCAGTTTCTCTCTCCGGCAGGAATCCGTTCCCACAGCAGGGCGGATAAACAAATCTACAATAACGAAATGATGGGCGGTCCCTCCAATTGGCAGGGGCCCGTCTGGGGATTATCCACCGTTCTCAATGTTTACGGTCTGTTGTCTTACGGTTTCAAAGAAGATGCAAAAAATGTTGCCGCACGGCTGCTCAAGACCTTCGCCGCAGATATCGAACAAAACGGCTGTCTCCATGAATGCTACAACGGCGATACCGGTCAGCCCGTCATCAAACCGGGATTCCTCAGTTGGAATTTAATGGCATTCGATCTCCTGAAAAACATCTCAGAAAATTTTGTCCCGACTGATTTCTGAACACCCGTTTCCGATAAGGGCAAACGGCATTGCCGGAGAGAAAAAAAAGACTGCATTGTTGTTTTTTTACATCATTGGTATTTTAATGTCTTTTTTTTACATCAAATATCCGTTTTTATCTATTGTTTTTTCAAAAAATGTATGATATATTGTTCTCCGGAATGAGAAAATTTCACACAATGACGATGGGAAATAATCGGAATTTCAATGTAAAACAATAAGGAGAAAACACCGATGGCGCTCCATGACAAAAAAGCATCCTGCCGCAATTCCTGTTCCACTGAAAGATTCTTTTCACCTGCCGACAGTCAGATGAAGCCGTGCGGCTTCACCTTAATCGAACTGCTCGTGAATGCTGCTTGTAAAACAGGTGTTTTGTATAACCGCTGCGGCATGCTGTTATCAAAGGGCGGCGCGTTTGTACGGATGAGTACGGATAAGTACGGAATGGTACGGAGTCAGGCGCCGCAGAATACGGCCGGTTTCGCCCAACAACAAAATACCCCGCATCATACTTGCAAAGCAAGTGCTTCATGTTTGCCGCAGGCAAACGCTTCATGCAGCAACGCTGCGCTTCACACGGCGGAGCCGTGCTTCATTCGATCAGCGTTCACGCTGATCGAGCTATTGG
>SUVX01000063.1 GCA_015061725.1 Lentisphaerota bacterium | reverse complement strand
TGGAGCCGGTCTGTCATGAAGAGGCGGCCGCAAAAACCCTGCGTCAAAAATTCGGCCCCGGCTGCATTTTTCAGAGAGACGGCATCGCAGCTGCTGAAGGCGGCCGCAGATACGGATATTTTTCCATCAGAAAGTTCGATGACCGGCAATCCCTTGGCGCCTGAATTCCAGACAGCTTTGTTTGCGGAGGAGACATGATCTTTGAAGATAGACGCATCACCTGAAAAGGCGGCGATTTCTTTTTTCAATGTTTCCTGCGGCGGCATAAAATCGTTTCCGGCCAGCTCCACACCGCTGGGCTTGACTTTGACCAGAAACGGTTTCAGGTTTTTCCCTGAGATCTCTGCGATCAATTCATTCTTATGATCGTAGTTGAAAAGTGTGATCAGATATTTCCCTTTCAGCTTATGGGCCGTAAACCGGATCTTCTGTGAGAAATCCGGATAAGTGATTTTTTTCAAGCTCAGGAGATTTTTTACCACCACATTTTTCGGCGTCACCCTGATCTCTTTATCACAGCGTGTGCCGTCAAAATAATAGGACTCTGCCTTTGAGACCTTGCCGAAGCCGCTGGCGATGGCGTAATAATATTTTCCCGGCATCACATCATCGGGCCAGAAACCGATCCCGGCTCCTCCGAGGGCCGCCGTTGCAACGATATTCTGCTCGATCGCCGGAGCTGAATACTGCTTGTAAAAACTGACGATCCGTTCAGCCGGATCGATCAGCGGGAGAAAGGGCTTTTTCAATTTTCCGATATTGTAACGGACATCATCATAATAACGGCTCCCGGTGTAATAGGGCATGTGATTATGAACATCCACCACGGGGTCGGAGAGCGATACATCCACGCCGCACCAGCGGCTTATATGCGGTTCTGCCGCCCAGAGATTGTCGGAACAGAACCAGAATTTGACCCCCGGCAGTTCCTCGCGGATCATTTGGGCATTCCGGGCAATATGTTCCGCATGGAGTTTCACCATGTAATTGAACCATTGATTTGAGTATGACCTGTTGATTTGGGCAATAGACGGCGTGGTTTTCAGTCCCGTTTTTTGAGCAAAACGCCTGCGTCCTCCCTCATCATAACCGTAAGGATGCGGTTCAAAATCCCACCATATATGTTTCAGACGGGGATAATGCTTTTTGATCTTCCGCAGCGTGTTGCGGAAATAACGCTCATAGATCCCCTGAGGGTCATCGACCATGCTCCAGATGCTTGTTGCGGATGCATTGATCTTTCCGCTGCTCGTTACATCCCGGGGAAGAATTTTGCTCATTTTGTTGAACTCATCGGCGCCGAGCCAGATATAAGAATCATTTGCCTGAAGGGCAAGCATGATCTGAAAACCGGGATAACGGACCGCCGCATTCCGTATATTGACCTGTACAAATTTCTGCACAGCCAGAGAAGACCAGTAATCCAGCGCAAGTTTTGCCGCTTGCGGAAAGGGAGAAGAGACCGCTTTCACATCTCCCATCCACAAGGCAAATCTTTTACACGGAGCAGCGACCACCTTCACCGGTTCCGTGACTTTCACCCGGATGACCTTTTCAGGCTGGCTCTCTCCGCCGATATCAAAAGACCAGTAGATCTTTCCCTGCTTTCCATTGCTTCCGGCATCGGCCTGCAGAAAGATCAAATGCCTGTACCAGACGGCATTGATCCAATTCAGAAAGTGTTTTTCAAAAGCGATTTTGTAACGCCGGTATCTGATCCCCTCCCGTGTGATCTCTGTTTCTCTGACAACACAGGGCTTCAGCTTCCGCTGCCCGTTTCTGAGCAGGGGAAAGGTCTCCAGAACGCCGTTCAGTTTGATGAAACGGGGGATATCCATGGTCATCTCTGCTTTTTTTCCGGTATAATTCCCTTTGCCGGAAGAGAGGATCTGCAGCTGGCCCGGATAATTTTCACAGAAGGATATGTCTCCCCCTTCCATATTGGCGGGAAAGAGATCTATTTTGTAGGAAATTTTATTTTCTGCCTTTTTTCTTCCAGCCGATAATTTTCTGAAGGTGATCCTGTCATACCAGACGGTCCCTTTTCCGTTGATGCTCGGGCTGACAGAGAGTGTATTTCCTGTAAATTTGGCAGTATCGACTGTGAACGTGCCGATTTTCCAGTCAAAGGTACCGGTATCCGGTGCGCCTTTGGGAGAGGCCGTTGCCCGGGCCCAATATTTTCCGCAGTTGAGCATGATCCTGGCGCCGCGGTTGGAACCGGCTTCGATCTCTTTGCCTTTGACATAAAAAGTCAATTCGTATTTCGTATCGGGTTCAACAGGGATGCGGCGAATGACGCGCCCGCCGTTTTCCAGACGGAGAGAACACTCTTTTGTCAGTTTGACCGCCGTGTCGGCAAAAACCTTGTTTTGAAAGACTTTTTTCCATCCGGAGAGCTGCCGGTCGAAGGCCAGCTCCCGGGCATCAAGTGCCAAAAAAGAAAGAAAGACTGCAAACGTCTTTGCAAGTGTTTTTATCGGATCCATCTTTTCTCCTGTGCCAATTTCAAAAGTATTGGCATTTTTTCTTGAGCCAATTTCAAAAGTATTGGCATTTTTTGTTAACTTTTATTTTTCTTGTGCCTTAAATCTGTTTTACGGCACCCGCATTGACTTTTTATTGAAAAAAGTCTGAAAATTCAAAATCCGGAAACTTTTTCTGAATCGGGTTCTCTTCTGTATCAAGCCGGAGTCCGCCCGGATGAAACGCGTTGTATCTGTTCATGTTATTCCTTGTTTTTATGGCAAAAAGTCCGGTTCTCCTCCATCCGTTTCCTCCCATTGGAAATGCCGTTCTTTGCCGTGAAGGATCCAACGTTCCGGACGTAAATTCTCCATCCAATCCAACGGCTCAGCGGCGATTTCTCCTCTGGAAGCGATCGCCAGAAGCTGTTTCAACTCATCTGTTTCTGCCGCAGACAGAATACCCGGTTTGGGTGAAACAAAAAATGAGCATCCGCTGGCGGCAGCAAGTTCGGCCCATTGACGGTTATATTTCCACGGGATCGCGTCGGTAATACCGACACAGTCGGAATCCACATCAAAGAAAGTCCGGTGTTGACAAGACCGGAATGCCACGGTATTGACCCCCATTTTGCAGGTACGGTCCCAACGTCTCTCGGAAGTGTCATCCCCGGCTCTTGAAAGTTCCTGCAATCCGGCAGCCAGATGCCCCATGGTATTGCAGCCCATAACAAGAACCGGCCCGGCTGCATTACGGATCGTTTTGAAAAGCCCGCTCAGAATTTCCGCCGAAGTACGATTTCTGTCAAAAAACTCCCTCCCGTTTTCACAAGGCCACGGATGCATATCAAACGCATAACGTCCCATTGCATCAAAGGTCATAAAATCATGTTTGATCAATTCAAATCCCCATTCCCGGAAGCGGGAGACATCCCGGGCAATCAGTTCTATCACTTCCGGATGCGAAGGATCCAGCGTATACGGCATATCTTTCAGAAAAAGTTCTCTTTTTACTGAGGAATCATGAAGGAAAAGCGGGCGATACCAAATGCCGGGATGCACACCGAAGTTTTTCATTTTTCCGGCAAGATGCGGCATATCCGGAAAATTTTCATTGCCTTCATTCCATGGACCGCCGTAGGTGTGCGGCAATTTCTGCCAGCCGGCATCTATGGTCATAAAGGGGCGATAGGGAAGGCCTGTTGTCAATTCAGCCAGATAGCGGCAATCTTCCAGAACGCTTGCTTCCGTTATTTTCCCATAAGCGTAATACCAGTTATTACTGCCGTAAACCGGCGTTGGCGGGAAAATGGGATCCGGGCAGAGTTGAACGCAGAATTTCCGGGCAGCCTCAAACGCGGAACATCCGTCATAAACAGCGCTTTCGATTTGCGCGGCAACTAAAGTACGCCCGTTCAATATGACACCCTTTCCCCCGCAGCGGATATCGCACCACAAGGTAATTCCGGCAGGGTCAGCGGTCCAGGCGGCAAAACTGGACGGCCGGACTTGAACTCCGCAGCATCCGGTTCTGCCATCCGGCAAAGAAGCCAAAAAATACCACGGCATCATCCGCCACGGATCAAAACTCCGCCACTGACTGTCGCCATAGGTGCGTTCCCAGGCATCGCCGCAAAAAAGAGTTTTTGAGGCGATGGGAAAATTCCAGCGGACCCGCAAAAAAGAGAGTGGCGTGTTTTTTGCTGAAATTTCCAGTTTTCCGTTGTCACAGGAAAAAACAACATCATGCAACTGTGATAATTTTCCATTTTCACTGTAAACAGTAATAACATCCGGTTTATCCGGCAGAAAAGATCCGACTGAAAAATTTGACATAATCAACATCCTTTAATTCATTATATGTTCAGCGAAAAAAGAGTATCCAGTTTCAACGCGCCCGAAGACCGGAGCAGGAAATAGGCGGGCGCACAGCTCCAGGCGTGACATTCGCTGCGGCAGGGACCGGGCTTTTCGGGGAAAGTGGTGCTGCCGCAGGCAAGCATCTCTTCCCAGGGGGCGTAATGGGCTCTCAGCTCCTCCGGCGTGCCGTATTTCATAATGGCCGACAACAGATAGAAAGAGAAATAAAGCGTCATCTGTTTCAAACGGGTATCGGCGCAGATCTCCCGCAGAAATCCGGCTCTTTTTTCTTCCGGAACGGCGCCGGTAAGCACGGCAAGCGTGTTGGCGTGGAGACTGAGCCAGTCGGGGTGTCCCGGTGCATCCATATACCTGTTTGAAGCGGAGTCGAAACAGAGCGCGTTGACGGCGTCGATGGTTCTTTCTGCCCGCTGGCGGAGTTGAGCGGCAAGTTCCTGACCGCCTGTTTCCCAAGCCAGTTCAGCTGTGCGTTTGCAGGCTTCAGCATAAAACAAATTGAGGATCGTTTCCGGCACGTTTTCTCCCCGGTCAGAGCATCCTGAAGGCCAGTCGGATACCCAATCTGTATAATGCCATCCCGGCAGACTCCCAATTAATCCATCGGGAAGACGGACGCGTTCAAAAGCATCAAGCATCGCAGCAACATTAGGCAGCAGTTCCCTGACGATATCTGCATCATTGAAGAACACATAGTGATCGTGCAGCATCAATGCCCAAATCAAAGAATATCCGGGGATGACCTGTTTGAATACTGACGGATAACGTGATTGCGTCAGACCGCCTGAAAACTGCGAGGCGGCAATGGAACGCAGGGCGTGTCTGCCCAGATCGTCTTTCCCTGAAACGGCATAAGAAACCAGTGCCTCGCCCCGGGAATCCCCGGCGTATTGCAGTTGTTCGTAATACGGGCAATCTTCAAAATGTTCATGGGAACAGCAACTCAGGGTATGGCATGCTGTTTGATAGATTTTTTCCAGAACAGGATCATCCGGCGCATGAAATTCACGGTAAGGTCCGAGGGGATAAGTAATGAAAGCCAACTCAAGGAGAATTTCCGTCAGAGGTTCTGTCAGCTCCAGTTCCAATTCAATAAATCTTCCGGTCCGGTACCAGAATGAATCATATCGCCATGGATCCCCGGAAAAATGAAGCAAATCGGCATATCCATACTCTCCCACAGTTCCGGGATAATTATGTACTTTGTGTTTCTGATCATCAAAAAGTGTTTCTGAATAAGCCATACGGCAGAAACCTTTGCCGCCGTCTCCTGAAAATTTCACCATAAAGGTTTGGTTGCGCCCCAAGTCAAGCAGAACGATTGTTTTTCCTGCAGATATGTTTCCCTTGAGCCTTCCGTCAATAAGAGAAATATTTTCCGGTCCGGCAAGAATTTTAGCGACAGGTAAAAAATATTCCGCCATCGGCTTCAAGGTCCGTTTCGTCAAATTCCAAGGTGTATCCGGATCTGTCTGATAAGTATTTTTGAATTCCGCATTCCCAAGAACGGCGGGGTTTATCCATTCTCCCTCAGGATATTCAGAGGAATACCAGTCAAAACAATGAAGAGAAAAATCAATTCTGTCCATCGGCGGTGCCGGAATACGGGCGCTGCCTTTCCAATTTTCTTTCCAGGGTGAAGGCCGTCTGCCATAATCAACAGAACAAAGCCATCCTTCCGGCAATTCCATACGTTCATTTCCGACATATCCGGCAGTCATCAAGCCGCCGCCGGCATGCATTTCAGCCCATGGAGCTGCACTCCAGCGCCATGCTTCGCTCCAAACGACAACTTCCACGGCAAAGATATGCTTTCCCGGTGAGAGTTTGCCCTGATACTCTTCATAAAAATAATTAGAAAGATCACCGCGCAGCGGACCGCGTCCCATGACTTTTCCGTCAAGATAAAATGTATATCTGTTGTCGGCAGAAAGTGCCAGGTGAAACTGAGCATTTCCGGTAAGATAAACCGTTTTTCTGAACAAAGTGTAACCTGCTTCGTGTTCTGCTCTGTCAGGATGCCATGCCCAACAGGGGCGGCTGAATAATAATTCTTTATTGCAGTTCATTGGAATTTCCCTTTGCTGTTATTCTTTTATAAATATATGCAGTATCCGGTGTTTTGCCAATGCAGTATCGTATGAATTTTTACTGTAAAATAATATGATTTGCAACATTTGCACTTGAGTTGTGTTTTTCTTTGAAGTATATTGAATACAGTGAATCTCCATGAACAATCAGTCATGTTTTTACAGATGGAGGATATATATGTCTCAATGGGTACTGAAGGTTGATGAATTTCCGAGAAAGAGAAATTTTCCTTTTCAGGTGGAACAAATCTACTATTGCAATGAACAAAAGATCCAGGTTGCGCCAAGGCAGGAAAAGTTTTTTGAAATATGCCTCAGATTGTCATCGCCGACAGATTCAACAGAGGATATAGTAAATGGTAAGTATTTGAAAATGCCTTGTCCGAATGTGGCGTTGCGTCTTCCCGGATCAATTTGGAGCCAACCGCAGCCAAGTATCCGCAACGTCATATCATTCTGCTATTCTCCTGAAGTTCCGGAGAAAATAAATCTGTTGGGACTGAATGTTGAAAATGAGGTCAGGAGTTTTGTGCAAACCTCTGAAACGGATATGCTGATAGCTAAACTTATCCGAACCGTCCATTCGCTGCACACGCCGGGAGCCGCCGATATTCTGGACTGGACCTGTTTCAGTCTGCTGGCAACGCTCCAACTGCAGGATAATATGACTGAGAATGCAGCGGCAGACTTGAAAAGCCGTATCCACAATGTTGCAATTTGGTTCCGGACGCACTTCGCAGAAAAAATAGATATTGATGAGATTTCTTCCGCCAACGGTTTCTCTCATGACCATTTCTTTAAATGCTGGAAAAGATATTTTGCTTTGACTCCTGTTCAATTTATCAATAATTTACGTTTGGAAGCCGCTGCTCAACGTTTGATTGAAACAAACATATCTGTTTCTGAAATCATCAAAGAAGTTAATTTTGCAGGAGAGTATATGTTTTATAAGCGGTTCCGGCAAAAATACGCAATGACTCCTGCTGAATACCGTCGGTCGCATACGCTTGAAGATTTGGAGTGATACGCCTCTGAAACAAATGTCGGCAAGTTGCACTCTCTGAAATAAAAAAATGCCGGATACCTTTGTAGGGTAGTCCGGCATTTTTTGAGATGTTGTTTTTACGGATTTACTTGATGAATCCGGTAAGATCCTGAATTCCGCCCTCTTTGATTGAGTTGAAAACGGCATCACCGATGGAAATGGCGCGGAGTCCGTCAACACTCTTGGCAAGAATATCATATTTGCGGTCGGGGTTTTCTCCGATGAAGATATCTTCGCGGAGCAGGGGATCTCCGCCGCCGTGACCGCCCGCACTCTTGGGAACGTGGATACGTTCACGTCCTTCAAAGATCGGGTAGTAATCAATGTACTGATCTCCGCCGTTGATATTGGGCAGAGCCTGGGCACCGGCACCGACGAACTCGGTGGTTTCCAGACGTCCGTGCGTACCGTTGATCGCCAGACGGTATCCTTCATACGGGGTGGAGAAGTTGGCGGAATAGTTCAGCAGAACACCGTTGCGGTATTTGACGTTGACCACAAAAGTATCGTAGATGTTGATTTCAGAATCAAACATGCACTGATCGGGACGGTAATTGGTGAACAGTTTTTTCGTACCGAGAAAATCGTTGATGTGATCGTCCTGAGCCATGATCGTGGAATTGCGGGTCGCCCAGCGTGCTTTGTAGGGACACTGCATCAATTCAGGACACTCATTGCAATGACGTCCGTCTTTCTTTGAGGGGTTGAAAACGCCATCCGGTCCGTAGTGATTCAGAGCGCCGAAAGCATGGACGTATTCCGGCACACCGTCAACCCACCAGTTGACCAGGTCAAAGTGATGGCTGGACTTGTGGATTGAAAGACTTCCTGAGTTTTCACGCATGCGGTTCCAACGGTGAAAATAGCTGGAGCCGTGACGGATATCAATGTACCAGTTGAGATCAACATGGGTGACACGTCCGACTTTTCCGGCAATGACCATTTCGCGCAGTTTGCGGTGAATGGGGTTGTAGCGGTAGTTGAAGGTGCAGATGACTTTGCCTTTGGATTTGGCTTCTGCTTCAAGAACGCGCAGAGCATCTGCGGTGTTGGTGGTCATCGGTTTTTCACTGATGACATCCAGATCATGTTCCAAACCGCGGACAAGGTACTCAACGTGAGTGCAGTCCATGCTGACGATAAGCAGGGCATCGGGTTTGGTTTCTGCGATCATTTTGTCAAAGTCTGCTGCGAGATATTCGGGAACATCTGCAGACTTGGGAGCCTGTTCTTTGCAGACTTTGAAACGCAGGGGATCAATGTCCAGCAGAGCGACAAGTTCGGCACAATGGGTGAATTCATCAAGCATCGGTTTGATGTACATTCCGATCGCACGCTGAGAAACACCGCAAACAGCATATCTTCTCTTTGTCATAACCTTGTTATCCTTCTATTTTCTTTTGGAAGTTTAAGTTTTACGTTAAATTAAATATACACCGTTTTTACTTATTTGCAATCAAAAATTACTGATTCGCAATCAAATTTAACTTATCTGCAATTGTTTTCGGGGTAAAAACGGTGAAAATATGTGCTTGTTACAGAATCACTTCCAGGTCGTCATACATCTTAAAGACGGTCTTTTTTGCTTTTTCGACAGACTCATCCCGGGCAAGCAGCACGCCGACGCGGCGGTGTCCGTTGACTTCGCCTTTACCGAAAATACGCATGGCGGTATCGGGACGTGAGAGGACTTTTTCCAGATTGCCGAAGGCAACATTTGAACTGACGCCGCGGGCAACAATCGCCTTGGAAACAGAGGGACCGTGGAAACAGATATTGGGAATGGGCAGTCCGAGGATGGCACGGGCGTGGAGTGCAAACTCAGAAAGATCCTGCGAAATCATTGTGACCATACCCGTATCGTGGGGCCGCGGAGAGACTTCGCTGAAAATAACTTCATCACCTTTGATGAACATTTCAACGCCGAAAATACCTCTGCCGCCCAGAGCGGATGTGATCTTTCCGGCAATTTCCTGCGCCTTTTCTTTGGCGGCGGGGGACATCGCCTGCGGCTGCCAGGATTCCTGATAGTCTCCGTCAACCTGATGGTGTCCGATGGGTTCAAGGTAGCTGGTGCCTCCGGCATGACGGACTGTCAGCAGGGTGATTTCATAATCAAAATCCACAAAAGCCTCTACAATGACTTTACCGGCACCTGCACGTCCGCCGGACTGCGCTTCCTGCCAGGCCTTTTCGATATCATCTTCGCACTTGACGGTGCTCTGACCGTGACCGGAGGAACTCATAATCGGTTTGACAACACAGGGAATACCGATTTCCTTCACCGCATCAACAAACTCGTCATGGGTGGCGGCAAAGCGGTATTTTGAAGTGGTGATACCCAATTCTTCTGCGGCAAGACGGCGGATGCCTTCTCTGTTCATGGTAAGATAAGTTGCACGGGCGGTCGGAATGACGTTGAAACCCTCTTTTTCAAGTTCCAGCAGGGCAGAAGTTGCAATGGCTTCCACTTCAGGAACGATGTAATCGGGTTTTTCCGTTTCAATAACTTTGCGTAATTCATCAGCATCGAGCATATTAATTACGTAGCTGCGATGGGCAACTTGCATACCGGGAGCGTTGGGGTAGCGGTCAACGGCGATAACTTCAACACCCAGACGCATGAATTCAATAATAACTTCTTTTCCGAGCTCGCCGGAGCCAAGCATCATAACTTTGACTGCCGACTGTGTCAATGATGTTCCCAGTGTCGTCATGTTTTTTTAATCCTCAGACTTTGTTTTTTTTATTTTTTTGCAGCAGTTCTCCGGAACAATACTGCCGGATGAACGTCTTTTATAATATACAATGCTACTTCCGTTTATGCAAGGTCTTGAAAAGATGATTATTTGGAAGTATATTACAACAATGGCAAAGTGTGTCAGTAAAAAACTGCCCGGTGCAGAATTTTAATATAACGATGGAGAAATACAGTGGATTTTGATGATCTTTACCAGAATGGTCGCAAACGGGATTTGTCCAGTGGCAAAAAAATCCGTTTCTGCTGTATTTTTCTTGTTGTCGCACTTGTGACCGGGCTTATCGTCTGGAAAATCATTCCGCGTTCACCTGCAAAAGCAGTTCAAGCGGACACAAAAAGTCAGCCGGCAGTTTCTGCTGAAGAAAAAAACGTTCCGGAAAAAAACATCGGTATTCCGGAGTCTTCCGGAAAAAAACCGGAAAAGAAAAAAGATTTGCCCTCCGGTAAAAAGGGTTCTCGCACCGTCGCTGTCAAAGAACCGGTTTTAACGCCGGCAGGGCAGGGGGAGTTTCTGCAGAAAGGTATTCCCGGCAAAGAAGATATTTCTCCTGATTCGGACAAGCCCCGCATCCCCGAAGAAAAAAAGATGGATGCCGCAACATCCGCCGGAATTGCGGAGTTGGAACAGCTTTTTGAACAGAAAAAACTTGCAGAAGTTTCCCGCAGCGGAAATGCTTTGATGCAAACTCTCACAATGGGTTCCGTGCAGTACAGAAAAGTTCTCTCCCTGCTTACTCAAGCAAACTGGCAGCGTTTTCTGAGCCGGGATACAACGGATGATTTTGCATTCCGTCATACGGTCAAATCCGGAGACCAGTTGGGGATTATTGCCCGGAAAAACAAAACGACCGTTGCAGCCTTGATGAAAGCAAACAAAATCAAGCGCGCCAATCTTATTCAAATCGGACAGAAACTGACCGTTTTGAAGGGCGATTGGCAAATTTTTGTTTCAAAGAACTGCAGACTTCTCATTTTAAAAAGAAACAACGGTGTTTTTGCCGGATTTGACATAGGTATCGGCAGAGCGAACAAAACTCCGAGTGAAGATTTTATCATTTCCGAGCGTTTGAAACACCCGGTTTACCGCACTTCAGACGGCAGAATTTTCAAACACGGAGAAAAAGAAAATCAGTTGGGAGATTATTTCCTTAAAATGATTCCTGCACACAAAACACAGCGTCAGCGTGCGGGATTCGGTATACATGGTACGCCTGATGAAACAACCGTAACCCGCAGTTTGAGCAACGGTTGTATCCGAATGAGAAATGCCGATGTCGAAATGCTGTATTATCTTGTTCCAGCCGGTGCACCGGTGCATATTACTGATTGAAATTATACAAAATATTTGGAGATATAAAAAATGGCAGACTTTTATCTGGAATTTGAAAAACCTCTTTCTGAACTGAAAAGAAAAATTGCGGAATTGGAAAATTTTTCCAAAAGCAGCAATATTGATGTCAGTAACGAAATTAACGCGTTGACGGTCAAACTTGAAGAGATGACCAAAGATATCTACACCAGCTTGTCCCCCTGGCAGCGTGTTCAGATGTCCCGTCATCCGGAGCGTCCTTACACCTTGGATTATGTCGAGGCACTTTTTACTGATTTTACACCGCTTGCCGGAGATCGTCACTTCGGAGATGACCACGCTGTCGTCGGCGGATTCGCCATGTTCAAAGGAATGCCCGTCATGGTTGTCGGAACCCAGAAGGGCAGGGACATGAAAGATAATGTTTACCGCAACTTCGGCTGGCCGTCTCCTGAAGGTTACCGCAAAGCGATGCGCCTCATGCGTCTGGCGGACAAAGCAGGCGTTCCGATCGTAACTTTTATTGATACCCCGGGAGCCTTCCCCGGTGTTGCCAGTGAAGAACGTCATATTGCTGAAGCCATTGCTGTCAATCTGCGTGACATGTTTGCCCTGAAAGTTCCCGTGATTTCAATCATCATCGGCGAGGGCGGCAGCGGCGGTGCCATCGGTCTGGGTGTTGGAAACCGTATTCTTGTTATGGAAAACGCCTATTATTCCGTCATTACTCCTGAGGGTTGCGCCGCCATTTTGTGGAAAGATCGCAAATATGCCTCTCAGGCGGCTGATGCATTGCAGCTGACTGCGGATAAACTCATGGAACTTGGTATTGCAGATCAGGTTATTGAAGAACCTTTCGGCGGAGCCCACCGTGACTTCAAAAAAGCTGCAGAGTTTCTCGGTAAGGCATTGGAAAAACACTTGACTGCCCTCCGGAAATTTTCTCCCGAAAAGTTGCGCAAGCAGCGTTATGACAAATTCCGTGCAATCGGAAACTTTATTGAAGCTGCAACTGAAGAACCTGTTTCTGAAGAAAAATGACAGGGCAGGGGATTTCTGTCCGGATGGCATGTCCGGATGACGCTGTTGCCATTCATGCCTTGTTGGAGTTATATGTTGCTGACGGCACCGTATTGCAGCGCAGTGTTGAGGATATTCTTTTTTTTATAAAGAATTTCAGAGTCGCTTTTTGCGGCGATAAACTGTGCGGATGTGTTGCCGTCAGAGATTTCGGCAATAAGTTGATGGAAGTGCGTTCTCTGGTTATTTCTCCTGATATGCAGGGGCAGGGGGTCGGGCGTATTTTGATTGATTTTATTCTGGATCAGCTCTATTCTCTCTATCCCGACGGCAAATGGAGTTTGTTTACGCTCACCAAGCAGCCGGGATTTTTTCACAAAATGGGGTTCCTGACTGTTTCAAAAGAAATGTTCCCGCAAAAGATTTGGAGCGATTGTTCCAAATGCAAAAAGCAAAATTGCTGTGATGAAACAGCATTGTTATTTGACCACAGTTCACGCTGCAAATGATTTTTTTCGGGCAGGGTGGGTATCAAGTTTTTGATACCCTCAGTTGCCTGCAATCCCTTGGGGGCGGCGCATATTTACCGGGAATGCTGAGAATTCCAAGAATACTGAGAGTTCTATAAAAAGTGTGCGCCGCACAATCAAGACTCTTTGGGGGCAGAAAAAAGTCTTGATTCAGACTGAATGTTCCCGCAAAAGATGGCGCCCCAACAAAAAACTTAGTATTCGCAGTATTCATAGTATTCATAGTATTCACAGCAAGCGCCACCCGCAGCGGCTATTCAGAAATTGAGTGCAATGATTGACCGCACCCCTCTCCCGCAACTCTCATAATTTCCACAATTCCCTCCAACTCTACCGCCCGATGTGACATATCCAACCTCAGCGGTTATTCAGAATTTGAGTGCGTTGATTTATTGCAATGAACAAATCAATGCGCAAACTTTGCCTGTTTTTCTCAAAAATGCACATGCCTTTTATTTGCGTTTTTAAGGCTCTGTCAGCGCAATCAGAATTCTGCCGTTCTTGTCTCTGTCAAAAAATTGCACGCCCTTTAAAGCCTGTTAAAACGATATAAGTAACGTCGCATAATATATGTTATGTAAAATTGAATATTGGTTTTTGACAGGATAGGGCGGTGTGTAAGTTATTTATTGTAAAACAGATAAAGTTTTGCACACAGGGGGTTGTTAATAACTTTTTAATAACTTTTTGCGTTTTAACAAGAAAAAGTGCGGCATGTCAAAAATGCATGGAAACGGCGTTTGGTCCGGTTTAGCTCAGGCGATGAGTTATCGCCGGGGGTATGCCTGACACAAGTTTAGTATTCGCAGTATTCATAGTATTCACAACAAGCGCCACCCGCAGCGGCTATTCAGAATTTGAGTGCAAAAAAATATATGCTTCGCCTGCCCCATGGGTTTGCCTGTTTCTGAATCACAAAACCATTTTTTAAGGAAACACAGGGGATTTTTGTGTTAAAAAACAGTAAAAAACCTCACTTCCCCCTCCCCTGCCGAAAAAAAGGGGGGATGAAAATTTTTTTAACACAAAAAAAGCCGGGTGAAATCCCGGCTGAATAACATGTAAAACAGAGATGAAAAATTAAAAATCGGCATCCAGGGCGGACATTTCTTCGTCCACAAAATCCATTGCTTTTTTGAAAGCGTTGGCGCGATGACTGATTTTGTTTTTGACTTCCTGCGGCAGTTCTCCGAAAGTCTGATCGTAACCGTCGGGCTGGAATACCGGATCGTAACCGAAACCGCCGTTGCCGCGCGGGGCGAGGGTGATGGTTCCTTTGACTTCTCCTTCAAAAGTTTCAATGATTTCTCCGTTGAAAGCAATGGAAATTGCACAGACAAATCTTGCCCGGCGGTTGTCTTTGCCTTCAAGTTCCTTGAGAAGCTTGGCGATACGTTCCGGATCGGAATCGGCATATCTGGAAGAATACACGCCGGGACGTCCGTCAAGAGCTTCAACTTCAAGTCCGGAATCATCCGCAAATGCAGGGACATCACAATATTTGCAGGCAGCAAGGGCTTTGATGCCTGCGTTTTCAGCAAAAGTTTTGCCGTCTTCGGCAACGCCCGGGAATCCGGGGTAGTCCAGAAGAGACTTCAATTCCACGTTCTGACCGTCAAGCAGTTTGCGGTATTCTTCAACTTTGTGTTCGTTGGATGTTGCAACAACAATGTATGCCATCAGACATTTCTCCTGTTTTGTTTCAAAAAAATATTGGCTCTTTGCCAAACACACGCTATATTATAATATGTAAATACAAGGATTGCAAATATGAATATTGAACTTTGCCGTAAATTTTTCGCTTCAAGACGGAATTACACCGTTTTTGCCGGATTTTCCGGCGGCGCAGACAGTACGGCTGCTTTATTGACAGCATTGCATTTTCAGAAAGAATACGATCTTCATATCGTTGCAATCCACTTTAATCACCATCTGCGTGGTACTGAATCCGACGGTGATGCGCTCTGGTGCCGGCTCTTTGCAGAAAAACACGGCATTGAATACAGAGAAATCAACTTGCATTTTTCCGGAACAACGGCAATTGAAGATGCCGCAAGGCAGGCGCGTTTGCAGCATTGGACGAATCTTGCAGCTGACAAAAAAATGTGTTCCGTCATGTTGGGACATCATGCCGACGACAGAATGGAAAATTTCTTTTTGCGTCTTTTGCGCGGATCAAACCTATCAGGACTGCTTTCTCCCAAAGCTGAATACAATTTGAACGGCATTGATATTTTCCGTCCGCTGCTGAACTTTTCGCGCAAAGATATTGAAAAGTTTTTGCTTTTGCAGGGCATTGACGATTGGCGGATAGATTCCACGAATGCGCAGAACGATTGCAGCAGAAATGTTTTGCGGAATATGATCCTTCCTCAATTATTCAAACTTTTTCCCGGAGCTGCCGGAGGCGTGAAGCAGTCCTTGAAAGTGTTGGCTCAGGATGCGGATTTCATAGAAGGTTGTGCCGCAGAAAAGTTTGATAAAAATCTCGTGAAAACACGAATTTATTGGCAAAATCTGCACCCTGCCCTGATGGTGAGAATTCTGCGTTTGTGGACAGGAGAAATCCCCACCGCTGATTTTATAACCCGTTTTCAGCAGGAATTGACTCTTTTGCCGCCGTCGGAAGTCCGTAAAATTCCGTATGGAAAAGATTTTATCTGCTTTCAGAATACAAGCGTTTACAGGGAATCCGCCGCAATGGCTGTACCTGAAGAAGTTATCTGGCATCTGGATTCGCCTGAATATGTATGGGGAGACTGGCTCTTTGTTGCCGAATCGACATCTGATTGCCGGGTGTCCTCTAAATTTGAAGCGGTTTTTGATGCTGAAAAATTGGGAGATTACTTATTGATTGCGCCCCCCTGCCCCGGAGAACGCATGACAATATTCGGAACAACCAGAACTGAAAAGTTGAAAAAACTGCGGATCGACAGCAAAATACCGGCTCATTACAATCTGCCCGTTGTGAAAAATGCTGCCGGAATAATCGTCTGGGCGCCGGGAATCAAACATTCTGCCCTGGCTGCTGCCGGTAAAAACAGCCGTAAACTGCTGAAAATATCAGCAAAGTCAGCGAAGTTCGGCATCGGTTTCGGGGTCAACTAACTTGAACTCTTCGTAATGCAGAGCCGGATCCGCCCTGAAACTTAATTCATGCTTGTATTTTTCTTCAAGTTCCTGAAGAATTGCCGCATCTTCATTTCTCAAACGCGCAAGTACTTCCGGATGCATAATCACGCGGACGGCATCCACATCTTTGTACTTTTTATCGCGCAAAACAGAACTTAATCTGCGCTGGATCTCAGCACTCATTGTTACAACGGATTTAACCAGTCCCCTGCCCCGGCAGTAAGGACAGGGTGTATAAACCTGATCCAGAATACTTTCCTGTTCGCGCTGACGGGTCATTTCCATCAATCCCAACTTGCTCAACGGCAGAACTTTGGTCTTGGCACGGTCATTTTTGACCAGCTTTTTCATGTAACGGTAAAGTTCATCGCGGTCTTTGGCAGTCCGCATATCAATAAAGTCCAGCACGACCAGTCCGCCGACGTTGCGCAAACGCAACTGTCTTGCGATTTCATCCGCCGCTTCAAGGTTGGTTTTCAAAATCAGCTCAGGCTGATCGGAGCCGGAGTGTCCTCTGCCAGTGTTGACGTCGATTGCAATCAAGGCTTCTGTTTCATCAATGCAGATTCCGCCGCCGCCGGGAAGTTTCACTTCACGCTGGAACACGGTTTTCAACTGATCGTTGATTTTATATTCTTCATAAATGGGCTTTGTTCCGCTGTAAAAGATGACACGGCTTGCCATTTTGCCGACACCGATACGGCGGAACGTTTCCAGAATATGTTTCCTTACTTCCTTGTCGTCCACGATGATTTCGCCGATTTCATCGGTCACAAAATCCCGGATCGTCCGGTCGATGAGGTTGGGTTCTGTATAAAGCAGACGGGGTGCCTTATTTTCTTTGAGTCCGTCTTCGATCTGCTGCCAGTAGTCCAGCAGCAGGTCAAGGTCACGCTTGAAAAATGTGGAGCGTCTCCCCTCCCCTACGGTGCGGCAGATAAGCCCCATGCCTTCGGGCAGTTTTAATTCGTCAAGGATTTTCCGCAGACGTTCCCGTTCAGCAGTACCTTCGATTTTGGTTGAAAGTCCGATGTGGGCATTGTGCGGCATAAGGACAAGGAAACGTCCGGGAATGGAAATATCCGTTGTGACCCTTGCGCCCTTTGTACTGATAGGACCCTTTACCACCTGCACCAGAATCGTCATACCGGCTTTGAAAATCCGGGGAATATCCTCCATCGTGATTTTGCGTTCGGCTGCCGGAACCGGGGCTGGTTCGGGTTCAGTCTCTTTTTTCTTTTTGCCTTTACCGCGTTTATTTTTGGATTTTGACAGCTCCTGAGCCGCCTGCTGTTTTGCCTGATCCTGCAGATATTTTTCAGCAAGATCAGCGTATCCCGGGAGCATTTCGTGGAAATGCAGAAAAGCATTTTTCTGTGCGCCGATATCAACAAAGGCAGCCTGAAGCAGCGGATCGAGATTGACAATCCGTCCGAGATAAATATCGCCGACTTTGGGACCGTCATTTTTGCGTTCGATCTGATACTCCTCCAATTTTCCATTGTGGATCAGAGCAAAACGGCTCTCCATCTGTCCGCAGTTAAGCAATATTTGTTTGCTGTCTTTTTCCATAAATCATTCCGTTATTTCGGGCAGTTTGAACACCGGAGGCACGCCGCGCAATCCGTTGCGGAACGCCGCAGCCGGCATTGCCTTGCCGCCGGAGGGGATCACTTCAAGGATTTCCAGTGCGCCGCCGCTGCCGCAGCCGACGATCAGACTTTTTTTATCGGTTGAGAGAAACTCTCCCGGTTGTCCGGCAAGTTCCGGACGTATCCGGCAACGTGAAATCGTGATGACCGTGTCTCCCTTTTCTGTCCCGACTGTGCATTTTGCGCCAGGCCAGGGCGTATAGGCGCGAACCCTGGCATCAATATCTGAAGTATCTGAATTCCAGTTGATGATGCCGTCGGACTTTTTGATTTTTTTGCAGAACGTGGCTTCGGCCTCATTTTGCGGAACACCTTTGAGTATTCCTGCACAGATTTTAAGCAGTACATCTTCCGTTGCATCTGCGGCAAGCTGTCCCAGCTCGATTTCAAGCGGACCGGCAAATTCCGTGCCGTCAAGAGTTTTGGTAACACTTGTATACATGGGACCGGCATCCAGCGCGCGAACCATCTCCATAAATGTCATGCCGACGACTTTTTCTTTGGCAAGCATGGCTGATACGATGGGAGAAGCTCCCCGGTATGCCGGAAGCAGAGATGCATGGATATTGACACAGGCACAACCGGGCAAATCCAGCAATTCCTGCTTGAGCAGTTGTCCGAATGAGACAACGAGAATGATATCCGGCTCCAGATCGCGCAGGTATTGCAGATATTCCGGCGCATTGACTGAGGGAACTTTATCCGCCTTGATTCCCAGAACCTCAGCTGCCATGCCGACCGGAGTCGGAACAAGACGGCACTTCCGCCCCGCCGGACGGTCTATCTGCGTTCCGACGCCGATGAATTTCAGCTTTTCGGATTTAACAAGAGTCTGCAGCACAGGAACTGCAATATCTCCTGATCCTAAAAAATATACTCTGGGTCTTTCCATTTTATCGTTCAATATCTTTCTTGCGTTTCTATACAATATAAATGAGGTAATAGCAAAAATCATTCAAAAAATTAAAGATGCAACTGCATTTTTTGCAAATCAAAGCAGGTGCGCTTCAGGATTTTTGAGGAGTTTTAAAATTGCCTCAAATATAAAATATATACCGGAATTGAAAAAAAACCAGTCGTAAATACAATATTTGTCGTTTTATTTGTGATATTTGGTATTGAATCAACTGTTTTTCTGGTGTATAGTAATAAAAGATTAAACATCGTGCGCGGCTGGTGGAATTGGCAGACACAAAGGATTTAGGTTCCTTCGCTACGGCGTGCGGGTTCAAATCCCGCGTCGCGCACCATCATCCAAAAGAAAATGAAATTTTTTTGTTTTCTGTTTCTCGCCGCAGATTTTTTTGATGGGTTGCAGAACAAAAATTTGTTCTGCTCTGCGGCACTTCGTGCCTTGTCAAATCCCGCGTCGCGCACCATCAAACAAAAGAAAATGAAATTTTTTTGTTTTCTGTTTCTCGCCGCAGATTTTTTTGAGGGGTTGCAGAACAAAATTTGTTCTGCTCTGCGGCACTTTGTGCCTTGTCAAATCCCGCGTCGCGCACCATAAAACAAATAAAGAAAATGAATTTTTTTTTGTTTTCTGTTTCTCGCCGCAGATTTTTTTGATGGGTTGCAGAACAAAATTTGTTCTGCTCTGCGGCACTTCGTGCCTTGTCAAATCCCGCATCGCGCACCATCATCACCGCATCACCCACATTACTCGCCTCCGTCTATGTCCGTTTATGTCAATTGGGCCTGTTTGTGAAACATATTCTGAAATATACTGTGATTTGTTTCGTAATGTTTCACAAAAGTTTTTTGCTATTTTTACAGATTCGTTTGTATTCTTGTTAAAACTTCTTTATCTTATTCCAGTAGATTAAAAAACATTTTTTATCTTTATACCAAAAATAAGGAGACTGAATATGTCCGGGAAACACTTTGCGAAAAATAATGGCAGCCGCCTGAGCAAAATCAGGTTCAATTGCTTTACACTCATAGAACTGCTGGTGAGTGCTGCTTGCAAAACAGGTGTTTTGTATAACCGCTGCGGCATGCTGTTATCAAAGGGCGGCGCGTTTGTACGGATGAGTACGGATAAGTACGGAAGGGTACGGAGTCAGGCGCCGCAGAATACGGCTGGTTTCGCCCAACAACAAAATACCCCGCTTTTTTTGAA
>SUVX01000062.1 GCA_015061725.1 Lentisphaerota bacterium | reverse complement strand
GCTGATTGCCGCAAGAATGCAGCGCATTGAAGCGCAGGGAAGGAGTTCTTTTTCAGAATACAGTCTGCCGGAAGCAGTCCTGAAATTCCGTCAGGGCGCTGGGCGGTTGATCCGCAGCCGCACTGACAGAGGCGTGATCGTGCTGCTTGACCGCAGAGTCATTACCAAAAGTTACGGCAGAATGTTTCTGGAATCCCTGCCTTATAAAGTTATCAAAGAATAGGATTTTTTATTTATGTCCAATGTTTATTTTATTCCCCTTGCCGATGCCGGAGATGCTGAAATTTCGTCTGCCGCCGCAAAACTTTTTGAACATATTGTTGCAGCTGAAAACATCCCCCTTTCAGAATGTATCCCCCTTAAAGTCCACTGCGGAGAGGCCGGCAACCGCACCTTTATCCGTCCTGAGTGTTTCAACGGCGTGATAGATATTCTTGAAAAACGCAACACCCGTTCCTGTTTCATTGAAACCAGTGTCCTCTACGGCGGCAAACGGGGCAATAAAGCCGCCCACACCCGTCTGGCAGCAGATCACGGTTTCACCCGTATTCCCTTTACCGTTGCTGACGGAGAACACGGCGAGATGTCTTATGATGTCCCCATTGACGGCAAACACTTCAAACAGTGTCATCTGGGAAAAGGTTTTGAGGAATATAATCAGCTTCTTGTCATGTCGCACTTCAAAGGTCATGCGCTTGCCGGATTCGGCGGTTCCATCAAGCAGCTGAGCATGGGCTTTGCCTCCAAGGGCGGCAAAATGGCGATGCATCTGGGCGTAAAACCCCGTATCCGCAAATGGTTCTGCAAAAAGTGCGGTCTGTGTCTCAAGCGCTGTCAGGCCGGTGCGATCACCCTTGAACCCAAACCTGTGATCGACAGTTCAAAGTGTATCGGGTGCGGAGCGTGTTATTCAGCCTGCCGCAATCACGCTGTTTCCATTTTAAGTTTAAAGGGACTGCTCAACGCTGCGTTCAAAGGAAAATTCTTCCGTGAAAAACTGGTTGAATACGCTCTTGCCGCCCACACGGGCAGAAAGAACATCTATTTTGTCTTTGCTCTCAACATCACCCGCGGCTGCGACTGCGAACCTGTCCCGATGTTCAAAGCGACAAAAGATATCGGTATTTTTGTTTCAACGGACCCCGTTGCCGCTGACAGTGCCGCCTTTGACGCCTGCGCCCGTCAGGGTAAACGTTTCCGCGGATACGAACAGCTTGCCTACGCCGAAAAAATCGGACTGGGTTCAAAAAATTATCAACTAATTTCCCTTGAATGAAAACTTCTGAAGCACAACTTCTGCTTGATTGGTACAAAGTCAACGGCAGAATTCTCCCCTGGAGAGCAAACGGCGCACACCCTGACCCTTATGCGGTCTGGGTGTCTGAAATCATGCTTCAGCAGACGACCGTCAAAACCGTCTGCGGCTATTTTGAAAAGTGGATGCAGCGTTTTCCCACGCTGAAAAGTCTTGCGGAGTCCTCCATTGACGACGTTCTGCTTTTATGGCAGGGACTGGGATATTATACCCGGGCAAAAAAAATGCACGCGTGCGCCCGGGTTGTCGCAACTCAATACAACGGCGTTTTTCCCTCTGAACGTGAAAAACTCCTGAAACTGCCGGGAATCGGACCTTACACCGCTTCAAGTATCTGTGCCTTTGCCTTCAATCTGCCCGAAACGGTGGTTGACGGCAACGTTATCCGTGTTCTTGCCCGCTGTTACGGCATTGAAAAAGAAGTTGACAGAGACATAATAATGCCGCTTGCAAAAAAGTTAACGCCATCTCTTCACGGTGCGGATTACGCCTCTGCCATCATGGATTTGGGCGCAACCGTCTGCACGCCTGTTTCTCCCCGGTGTGAAGCATGTCCCTGGCGCGAAAACTGCCTTGCCCGTCAAAAGGGGATTCAGGAAAATATCCCGGTATTGAAAAAAACACAGAAAAAGAAAAAAAACGGAAGTGTTTTCATTCTGACCAACGCTCAAGGAGAACTTTTTATCCGCAAACGTTCCAGCGGTCTGCTCTCCGGTCTCTGGGAGCTGCCCTGGTCGGAGGACGGAACTGTTCCCTTTGAAGCCCCCTGGCAGAAACTCCCCCATAAAGTGCGTCACATATTCACCCATATTGATTTATCGCTGGAATTTTATAAAAGCAATTCCCCCTGCCCTGAAAGTTTCAGTTCAACAGGACTCTTTGTTTCCCCTGAAAAACTGTCTGATTACGCCTTCTCCACCCTGATGAAAAAAGTATTTAAAACAATAAATGTTTCATTATAAAGGAAACCTGTCATGATCCGTCTTGAAAAAAACACCCCCTTTGCCATTCGCGGATTCAATTTGTGCGAAAGTATTCTGCGCCATACGCCGGAACAGCTCAAGACCTTTATCCGCCGGATGAAAAGTTTGAATATGAACACCCTGATCGTCCATTACGATTACGGCTGGAAAAGATACAAAGAATTGATTTTGACCGAATGTAAAGCCGCAGGAGTCAATATTTCTCTGATGACTTTCGGTCCCCGGACTTTCTTTTCATGCGTTGACTGGAAAAAGGAATATTTTGCCAAAGATCCCGACGGAAACGTCTATACCGATACCCCCGAATGTGAAACTCACCCCTGCCGTTTTGTTCCCGAAGCCCTCGACGCTTTTGAAGAGGGAGCGGGGATATGGCTGAAATCCCTACCGCCGGAAATTACCCGTGTCCATATGCGCGCGGGAGACGGTCCGATGTTCTGTCAGTGCCCCCGCTGCGCGGCTTTAACAGAATACGACCGCTGGCAGCCATTTGTTGACCGGTTTGTAAAAGCAATTACTCAATACCGTCCCGACCTTGAATACGAAACAGATATTTATTACAAACGTTACCGTATTCCCTCAGAGCCTGCGGCATTGGACGGCATGAAATATATTATGTATGATACCTTTTACCGCAAGCCTTCAGTTCCTCTTTACGGTCCGCCGGATGACGTTACTGCCGCTTACCTGCCGTATGCGGATTCAACAGGATGTACAACTTGTGAAAAAGATATTTCAGCCTTCCACGATGCAAGACTTGTTGAATGGACACGCGCATATCCCGGTAAAATGTATATTCACGAAAACGCCATGCTGCAGGGATATATGTCTGTATTTCAATACGGTACGGGAGCTTATCTGCAGGATTTGCAAAGATTCCGCGCGCTCGGAGTTCAGGGAGTTTGTTATGAAGCCTACGAACAGGGCTATCAGAATTATCAGGATATGTTTGAAATCCTTGCCAAAGCCCTGAACGGTGAAGAAGTACAATATGAAGAACATCCCCTTGAAAAAATTTTCAGGCAATCGCCAATGTACCGTTTCTGCAGCGATGAAAACTTTCCTCTTGAAAAATACATCTCAGATCCCTTTACGCTGCAGCATTTGAAATTCTATCGCCGCTTCTGGCTGAATCCCGATTGCAGCCTTTTAAAGGAATATACCGATTTTGCGCTGAAAAATGATGGCAAAGTTGACCCGATTCTGATTGCCTGGTATTGTGTCCAGTACGGAAAGGCTGTGAAAAAAATCGACTTCCCCGGACTGTCGCAGGCAACGCAGAATTTTATTTCAAGAAGAAAGTTGTGGGATGCAATGGAAGAAATCCCCGATTCAGAAGATCCTGTCAAATTCTGCCACAAAATCATAAAAGAACTCTCCGAGTGCTGTATTCAGGTATAAAAAGGTTATTTTAAAGCATCTTATTTTTATAAGTTCATATACAGTCAGCGGCGTTTTTTTCTTTCATTCAGCCTTTTTCAAGCAATAAACGGTTGAGGATTTTTAAAATCTGTTGCAAAAGACGGATTATGCAATTATATTCTTCCCCGGACCACAATCGGGAGATATATTCGTGATAAAGACATGCAGAAAAGCCAAAAGTGTTCAGATTGCCGAAATACTCAGGCAGGAGTTGCTTAAAAATCCGCCTGAGACGGGAACACTGATGGCATCAGCAACAGAACTTGCAAATCATTACGGTATTTCAGTTCCGACAGCCCATAATGTTCTCAATCTGCTGGTCGAAGATGGACTGCTGTACCGCAGGCACGGCAAAGGTACATTTTTTGCCCGGAAGAAAAAATATGCCATCGGCATCCTTGACCAGCCTGTCGGCGCAATCCTGCCGCAGGAAATCAACGCCGTTCTCGGACGTTTCTGTGAATATGCGCTGCAGTTTCTAAAAAAACACAACTGCGATGCCAAAGTCATTTCTTATCAGGAGTTGTTCAAACAGGATGCTTTCACCGGGTTGGACGGTCTGCTGGTCAGTCAGTTGTTCATTGATAAACAATCTCTGGTACTCCTTAAAAACAGCGGACTGCCTTTTGTGGTCTACCGCAGTGCAACTACTGAAAAAAAGGATTATTCCTGCTGTGAGTTTGAAATTGAAAGCGGCATAAAAGAGGCTCTGCAATTTCTTGCTCCGGATAAAAGCAGCCGGATTTTCCTTTTTTCGGAATCCACGCCCGAAGGTCTGTGGCATCAGAATATTTACCGTGCGGAACTTGCCGCAAGACAGCTTGTACTTGAAGAAGTATTTTGTTGTGAACCAACGGATACAGCCGTGGAGTGTTTCAGAACAGTCCGTATCAAAGCTGAAAAATTCCGGAACTCAGTGATTTTCTGTACCAGTGACGTTCTGGCGATCAATCTTTACAATGCACTGCTGCTTGAAAACTTTCAGCCCGGACGGGATTTCCGTTTGATCGGCGTGGATAACACCGAAGGATACAACAGCAACATCCATAATCCGCCGGTTATTTCCAGTATCCACAAACCGATTGATACCATGTCGTTTGAAGCACTGAAACTGCTGCTGCGGATGATAAAAGAACCCTCGGATAATCACACCGTCATCCGTATTCCGACAACGTTCATCCCGAGAAAAAGTTCTGAATCAAATGGTGATTTAAATTCATAAAAGAAGGAAACTTTTGTCATGTTCAAAAAACTGTATCTGCCGATATTCTGCACGCTGTCGGCACTTGTCATTTCCGGCTGTGCCTCTTATGCAATCAAAGACGGTGAAACTCCTGCCGTCATCGTCAAACCGGCAAAAGCCACGCAAATTGAAAATTTTGCCGCCCGTGAACTTCAAATGTTTCTTGAAAAGTCAACAGGAAAAAAATTTCAAATCGTTTCGGACTCTCCGCAGTTGACTTGCGGAAGAAAAATCCACCTGGGCAAACGTCCGAACCTTGCTGAACTTGAAAACGGCAGATACATGCTCAAAGCTGAAAACGGAGACATCTATCTTTACGGCGGCGGCAGGCGCGGAACGCTTTCTGCGGTTTACCGTTTTCTTGAAGATCAGGTGGGAATACGTTTTCTCAATGCCTACGGCGACAATCACATTCCCCGCAATACGACCATTGCCCTTTCCGGAAAAAAGATTTTTTCAGAAGGTCTGCCCTACCGCGCACTGATGACATTTTTCCACACCAATCAGCCGGTTGCCGATCCGTTCTACTTCAGAAACGGACAAAACTATATGCACAACACCAAAGAGTATTCCTTTTTGAATGAAGCTGTCGGTTTGGGCATGGGAAATCACTCCCTCCACAAGTTTGTGCCGCCAAAAAAATATTTCAAGACAAATCCGGAGTTTTACACCCTCGACCGTAACGGAAAACGCACTCTGGATCAGATGTGTTTTGCAGGAAATGAAGTCCGAAAAGTCTTTATCAAAAACGTGATAAAAAAATGCAAACCCCGTTACGACAAAGAGATTAAACCCGGACAAATCGCCTGGATAGAAATTTCCGCAATGGATGCCCCCGGCAGATTCTGCGAGTGTTCCGTCTGCACAAAACTTGCAGAAAAATACCAGTCGCCCTGCGGTGCTTTTTTTGAATTTCTGATTGAACTGGCTGCTGCCGTCCGCAAAGATATGCCGCAGGCAAAAATCGCCACGCTGCTCTACCGCAAAGATCAGACTGAAAAACCGCCGGTCGGACTGAAATTTCCTGATAATATCGTCGGTATTTTCGCCCCCATTGATGACAATATCTTTGCGCCGATGGATGATAAAAACAACCTTGAAACGCTTGACCATCTCCGTATCTGGTGTAAAATGCTCAAACATGTCTGGGTTTGGTATTACCCCGTAACCTACGGCATGGATACGATGCCCTACTCCGCATTGCGCCGCAGTATCCACGACTTCAAACTGATGAAACAAGCGGGGATTACCGGCAGTTTCTATGAACACGATGTAACGCCGGTGAACAGCCTCAACTTCGGAGAATTGGAGTCTTATGTTCTTCTCAAACTCTTTTCCGGCACAGAAAAAGATCCGCAGGATATCATTGATGAATTTCTTTCTCTTTACTACGGACCTGCGGCGGAAATGGTCAAAAAGTATTTCAATGAACTTGAAGATTTGCGCGAAAAAGCAGTCAGGAACGGCGTTATCGGTTACTTTGCCGCCAGTCCGTTTCTGCTGAATTATCTGACTTTGAATAATCTTGAACGCTGGGCAAAAGATTTTGATAAAATGGAAAGTCTTGTCAAAAATGATCAAAAATATCTTTTCAGACTCAAACTGCTGCGCTTTACTGTTGACAAAACCCGTCTTGATTTGATGACATGTCCCAAAAGTGAACGCAAAAGCATTGCCAAAAAACTGACTGCGACTTTGGATCAGCTGACCAAAGAACGCCGCAGATACCGTTCTGTCAACAAGCGCTATTACAATGAAGTGGAAAAGGCAGCAAAAAACAGCGGTTCTGTCACCCGCATTGAAATCCACGGCGGCGGCTCACACACCAAACTGACAGAATTCCCCTATGCGCTGAACTGCTACGATTACAGAACAGTGGTTGCCTCTCCAAAAATCCGCTGTTCCAAACGCTGGGATTTCATCACCAATATCGAATACAGCAAAGGTATCAAATGTATCGCGCCTCTTACGGCTCAGTGGAAACTTATCCACCGCCGTGAACTGCAAGCCAAAGATGTAAAACCGGATGTCTTTGCGCTCTATGAAGTTGGAACATTCCGCATTACCAATGCTTCTAAAATCTGTACCACCAAATACGATTTCTTCTTCAAGGATATCGGACGGTTCTACCGCGACCCGGAAACCCTGTGGCGTGTTTCCATCAAATTGAAATTTGAAGGTCCTTTTGTTCCCGGCAGCAAGGCAAAAGAAAACAAAGTCAGCTGCGGCGGATTCGTTCTTGAAAAGGTCAAATAATATTCTCACCCCGGAGGAAAATATGAAAAAACATCTGTTTTGCGGAATCGCAAGTCTTTCAGCCCTGTTTTGTGCCGCTGAAACCGTGACTATTGTGGAAAACGGAAAAAATCCGGCGGCAATCGTACTGCCCGCTGCTCCGACAAAAGCAGAAGCATTTGCCGCGCAGGAGTTGTCGGAGTGTCTTTTCCTTGCGGCAAAAACCCGATTCAAAATTTACAAGCAGGGAGAAAAAATCCCCTCCGGCGTTCAAATCGTCCTCGGCAGACAACCGGAACTTCCCCTTCTGCCCGAAGGGAAATTTCTCATCAAAACAAAAAACAACAAACTCTATCTTTACGGCGGCGGCTTCAGAGGAACACTCTCGGCAGCGCACCGTTTTCTGGAAGAAGGCGCAAAGTTACGCTTTCTGGATGCCTGGGGAAGTATCCACGTTCCCGCCAACAACAGAACAATCAAAGCCGACTTTGACAAGGTTTATTCAGAGGGACTGCCTTTCCGTTCTCTTATGACGGTTTGTTACACCAATCAGCCGGTTGCCGACCGTTTTCTCATCCGCCGCGGACAGAATCTGTTGAATCCCTCCCGTCAGTTTTCATGGCTCAACCGGGCAGGAAATGAGGGAAAAGGCAACCACTCTCTGCACAAATTCATACCTCCGGAAAAATATTTCAAAACCAATCCCGATTTTTTCTCAATGAACAAAAAGGGTGAACGTGTTCCCGGAGGTCAACTGTGTTTTGCAGGTAAAGCCCTCCGGAAAGAAATGACAAAAAATGTCATTTCCTTCTGTAAAAAATCAGCACTCAAAAGAATCACTCAAGACTACACCGTCTGGATTGAAGTATCGGCAATGGATGCTCCGGGAAAATTCTGTCATTGTCCCCCTTGCAAAGCTCTTGAAGAAAAATATCAGACGCCCTGCGGCGCTTTCCTTGAATACCTTACCGAACTTTGTAAGGATGTTGAAAAAGAGATCCCCGGCGCCATGGTTGCGACACTGCTTTACCGCAAAGAACAAACAGAAAAACCGCCGGTCAATTTGAATATCCCCAAAAATTTCCTCGGAATTTTTGCCCCTGTTGACACCAATTTCTTTGCGCCGATGGATCACCCCTCCGGCAGAGACACTTTGAAAAATCTGCAGAATTGGTGCAAAACGGCATCCAATATCTGGGTCTGGTATTATCCTGACTCCTACGGTATCGGCAACATGCCTTACTCCGGACTGCGCCGCAGTATCCGCGATCTGCAGTTGATGATTGATGCGGGAATAACAGGAACATTTTTTGAACATGATGTAACTCCCATCAACTCCCTCAACTTTTCTGAATTGGAATCCTGGTGTTTCCTTAAAATGTTTTCAGGAGACAAAACAGATCCGGAACTTCTGATCAAAGAGTTTATCCGTCTCTACTACGGCAAAGCAGCTTCCATGGTTGAAAAGTATTTCAACGAACTTGAAGACTATCTGAAAAAAGGAGCTGAAAAAGGCATTGCCGGATTCTACGCCTGCAATCCCATCCAGCTGGGATACATCACCGCGAGCAACCTCAAACGCTGGTCAGAAGACTTTGATAAAATGGAAAATCTTGTCAAAGATGATCCGGCAGTTCTCTTCAGAATACAGGCTCTGCGCCGCGCCGTCGATCAGACCCGTCTGGAACTTATGCTCGCCCCCGGCAGTGAATGGAAGGCTATTGCAGAACGCTGCAAAGCAACTTTGAAACGTCTGGCAAAAGAACGCAGATTTTCCTCCAAGAGCAACGATAACATGATTGCCAATCTGGAAAAACTTGCCTCCATGACACCGCCCGAAGGTTTTGAAAATGTCAAAATTGAAAATATCCGCCGCTTGAGCTACAACGGCAAACGGGTCTTGAAACATACCGGAAGAGTGGCTTTTCCCTACGGCATGTACTGTCAGGACTACCGTTCAAAAGCCGTAGGAAACGGTACAATCAAACCGAAATGGACTTTACTCGCCCGGCGTATGCTTCAAGCGTCAGACGTAAAACCCGACAAGTTCGCCTGGTACAAAATCGGAAATATCACCCTGACCGACGCCGCCCGTGTCATGACGACTCCCGCCGGATATTTCTTTGTGGATATCGGCAGATTCTATGTTGAACCGGGAACAAAGTGGGATGTCTGGTACTCTCTGAAATTTGAGGGTCCGGCTGTTCCCGGCAGCAAAGGCACCCAAAATCAGGTTTCATGCAACGAAATTTTACTTGTCAAAACAGACAGCAAATAAAGAAGGGAAACACAAATGAAAAAATCCGCACAAGCAAACTTCACCCTGATCGAACTGCTCGTTGTCATTGCCATCATCGCTATTTTAGCAGCAATGCTGATGCCCGCCTTAAGTCAGGCAAGAGAAAGAGCCAAGCAGACCTCCTGTCTGAACAATGTAAAGCAACTGTATTCGGTCTGGATGAACTACGCCGTTGACAACAAGGATAATACGCTGCATTTTTCTGCCAAGTATTCCGGAATCCCCGGCTACAATACGCCGACAGAGCTGGCGTGGTATGAGGCTCTCCCCAACATCGGTTACATGACAGGACAAGGCGCGATCACGCCGACAGAGGCACGGCAGAGAAAACTTTACATCTGTCCTTCTGACCAGAATCCGGCATACATTTACAGCAAATTCAGGGTCGCAGTCAGTTACGGTTATCCGCACCAGATGGATATCGACAAAAATGAATTCTCCGGCTGGCCGGCATTTTCCAAACTTTCTCAATTCGGACGCTATGCCTCCGAAACAATCATTTTCGCCGACAACTGGGCAAAACCGCTGAATAAAAAGGAACCCCTCCGTACCCCGAAACTGGTATATATCACCAATTACAGTCTGGGTATTTACGGCGCACACGGCAGAGGTATGAATGCAACCTACGGCGACGGTTCCGCCCGCAAAACAGACCGAGTTCTCGGTGTCACGCCGAATCTCAATGCCAATTATTTGTGGGGACTGCCCAAAGACGGCTATACGACAACTTATTTTGACACTGCCAATCCCTGATTTGCCGTTTTCCCCTTCCGTCTCAGACCTGCCTGTTTTCAGACAGGTCTTTTTTGTCGGCAAATATTTGTTTTAACGTTTGGAAAATCAGACTTTCTGCTGTATAGTATATAATTCTTTAACTGTTCAAAACTATTCAAAGGTGAAAAAATGCTTAATATCGGTTACGCTCAGGAAATCATCACCCCGCCCACAGGTGTCGGTCTTGCAGGCTACATGAATCAACGTCCCAATGTGGGTATGTATGACGATCTTTACGCCAAAACTGTTGTTTTTGACAACGGCAAAAAAATGTGCGGTATCCTCGTCTATGACTTGATCGACGTGCCGCAAAAGTTGCGCGATATCCTCAAAGAACGCATTACAGCCAAATTCGGCAGCGAGTTTCACGACAATCTGATTATCTGCGCCAACCACACCCATACGGGTCCGGAATTCCGCAAAAAAGAGATGGATGAACGCACGACTTATGCCTTCAATCAGGTGATTGAAGCAACTCTCCGCGCCCTTGAACGTGCCGTTATGAATCTTCTGCCCGGAGAAATTGAATACGGATGTGTCTACAACAACCCCTATGGTTTTGTCCGCCGTTACTGGATGAAAAACGGCACCATCGTCACCAATCCCGGCTGGTGCAACCCCGAAATTGACAAGCCCGAAAGCGACTTTGACCGCACCATCGGTATCGTCCGTATCATCCAGAACGGCGTTACTGCCGCCTTGCTCTGCAACATCGCCCAGCACGGAGATACCATCGGCGGAAGTATCGTTTCCGCTGACTGGTACGGTCGTTTCACTCAGGAAATCCAGCATGCCCTCAAAGCAAGCATGCCCGTTCTCGTCCTTGATGATGCCTCAGGTGACATCAACCACTTTGATTTCTCCCAGAAAATCAACCAGAGTTCCTACAAAGAAGCCGTCCGCGTCGGCAGAGGTTACGCTCAAATCGTCCTCGAAGCCCTCGGAAATTTGCAGAAGCTTGAAAGTGATGAAATCGTTGTCAAAAATTCCACCGTCACCATTCCGCACCGCAAATTGACCCCCGAAGAAGTCGCCGAAGCTCAGCACATTCTGGATACCGTTCCGGATATCCCCAAAGAAGGCGATTTTGAAAGTCAGGACCTTGCCAACAAAGTCCCCGCCGCCTTGCGTTACTTTGCAAAAAGCGCATTGAGATGTCACGCCGAAAGTTCCCCCTCGCACGATGCAAGATTGACCACCCTGGAATTCGGAAAAGAACTTGCTTTCGTCTCCCTCCCCGGAGAACCCTTCAACGGCATCGCCCGCGAAATCCGCGAAAAATCCCCCTTCAAAAATACCTTTATCATCTCTTTGGCTCAGACGGAATCCGATTACGTCCCCCTCAAAGAATGTTTCGCCCGCGGCGGTTACGAAGTCCAGCCCGGCGTCGATTCCCTCGCCCCCGAAGCCGCTGAAGAAATCGTCAAAGCCGCCCTCAAAAATCTCTGATTTTCTGATAACAAGTTGCGTGTTCCCGGGGGAAGACAAAAACTTCTTTTCACGGGAAAAGAAGTTTTTTTCTTCCCCCGGACCCCCAACTTTTTTCAAGAAAAGCGAAGTATTTTGTAAAAGGGCAAGGCTTGACCGGTGAGTAAGTTTGCGGTCCGCCGTCTCCCCGCAGGGCAAGACGGCGTAACTCCGGTGCCGACGTTTCGGCAAAAGCGGCGTATTTTGTGGTGGGTGATATTTGACCGGTGAGTAAGTTTGCGGTCCGCCGTCTCCCCGCAGGGCAAGACGGCGTAACTCCGGTGCCGACGTTTCGGCAAAAGCGGCGTATTTTGCAGAGGGTGTTGCGGCTCCGTTCTATTCCGTTCTATTCCGTTCTATTCCGTTTTTTCAAAGCACTTGAGTTTTGACGGAACGTATGGGGAACTCCTCAAAGGCTTTGATTTCGGGCGTCATGCCTGCCGGATGTGTCACTTCAAGGTCGATCATGCCGTCGCGCAGCTGCCATCTGACGCGAATGAATCCGCCCGGCACAGGAATTTCACCTTCGGCATGAGTCAATTTGCCGCAGTACGGCTTGACTTCAAACCGGGCAAAGCCCGGTTCAAGCGGCGTGACACCGAGGAGCTGACTGCCGCAGTAATACGGCATAACACTGCTCCAGGCATGACACAGACTTCCGGCACGGTTGAATGCGGTACTGCCATCGGCGGTTTCCCATAAACTTGTCGCGCCTGAAAGCAACATCGGCGTCAACAATTTATCAAGATAGTCATACAAATACGCCCTGCCCTCTTTTCCGAGACGGCGCAGCGCTTTGACAAAATAAGGCAGTCCGCTGAAACTGATTCCGTTCAGACGGCAGGATACAATACTTTCAAGAAGTTCATTTTTATGCTCTTCCGCAAGTTTATTGGCAAGGAAAATTGCCTGCACATGCTCGTATTCTTTTAAGGAACCGTCATTCTGTGTGAGCATAAAGACTTTCAAGTCGTTACTCCAGAAATATTCTTTAAGAGCCTTGCCCAAGCGTTCTGCAACAGCGCGCAGTTCCGCAGAACGACCGCTGTTTCCGGCAAAATCATGGAGTCTTGCCGCCGCAGTCAACGCCTCATAAAGATAGACGTTATAGGTGCTTGAGGGATGTTCACGCACATCACACAAACGGTCATTCCATTCGCAGAAGTTCCAGATATGCGGCTCATCTCCGGGATGGTAAAACTCTTCATTGCCCGGCACTTTGTTTTCAAGCGCAACATCAAGAAGTGTATCGACCAGTTTCTGCCACTTGGCAAAAAGATTTCCTTTACCGCTGAAAAGCTGATACTCCAGAAGTTCAGTAATCCAAATCAGAGTAAAAATCGGAATCGTCCGTGACTGGAATCTGCCGGGAGCGGAAAGCGAAAAGTAACGTTCTCCGTCAAAGGATTTTCCCAACAGATCAATGGAGTTTGCCGCAAATTCATAATTGCCCCAGACATAATAGCCGTAAAGCATCTGATTACGGGAATCGTAACCATAGAGCGCCTGTTCGCGCCAGGGACAATCTTCATAGTGTTCGTGCATGCACAAATTCAGCGTGCGGACGGCAAGTTCACGGTTTTTGACAACGATTCTGTCTTCGCACTCAAAAGAGGACTCCTGCGGAAGCGGCAGTTCAAGCGGTATCACACCGCAATAATTGATTTGAACCGGACTTGCTGTCAAAATATGCAGTTCAATATAGCGTCCCCCCAGACGGCGGTGACGGAAAATAAACTTGTTCTCACCCTCACAACACACATAACGGTCGGTAAAATTGCGGATTTCTATCTCTGAAGAGACTCTGCCCGCTGCCAGATGTTCACCGTGAGAAATATCAACGACCGTTCCCGCCGGAGCAATCATATCAAGAGAAAAATATCCGACTTGTTCTTTCCCGAGATCAAACACAACATACACCCCGTCAGCTTCAGAAAAAGCCGCAGGCGCCTTGATTTTCAAGGGTTGACTGCCGTCGGGAAAAAGTCTGAAGTTGCGGTTGACGTGCTTAATGAAAAACGGCTGTTCCACGCCGTCATAAAAGTCAAAAAACGGCACAAAACTCAACGCATCAGTCATGCAAAGATGAGCAAAACTGCCCTCTTTTTCAATTCTCCGGAATACGCCTGTCTGCACAACTTCAACTTCAGGACAAGGCAGTTCAAGCAGCTGGGGAACTCTGCGCCCGGTGATTGAAACTCCTTCAAAAATGTCATTTAAAACAACCGCATTTTTCCAGTTGTTTTCCGGAAAAAGCGTTTGAGCAGAGTATTCAAAAGCAAATCCGAGTTGAGGCGTAACTTTGCAGCAAAGTCCGGAGTGATAACGCGTATCAACACAGCACGCCCAGGAGTCGCCGCTTGCAAGCAGAAGTTCGTCATTTCTGTACAGAGCAAGTCTGACAAAGGGGTTTCCGGCAAGTCCGGTCAGGAAATCTTCTCCGATATAATGTACCTGAAGAAGAATCTGATTTGTTCCGCAAGTCAGCAGCTCTGTCACATCAAAGCATGCGCCGGTGGGTGCGTCGGGAAAATCCGAGACCTGCTGCCCTGAAAGAGTCTTCCCGTTGATAAGCAAATCAAAAGTGGAACATACCGACAGTTCCAGGAAAACCCTCCCCTCTCCCGGAGAATAAACAAAATCTTTGCGGAAAAGACGGTAAAGATCAGGAGAAACATCCCCTTTATCCGTCCACATCCAATCTGTCTGATTGATAAAACGCATATTTTTAAAACTCAACTATTCTGTTTTCAACGCGGGCTTGATCGGCGAGGAATCCGATCAAATGTCCATTGATGGAGTCCGCCAAAGCCGTACATGAGATGGAGGGCGTATTGCCTTCCAGCACCGAAACAAAGTCTGCGATCACACCCTGATCGCCGCCGCCGTGTCCGCCGAAAGCGCCGGTGGTATCGCCGTATTTGGTCAAATCAACTTCTTCAACAGAAAATTCGTGTCCCGGACGGGTATCTATTTTGCGGACAACAAACTTGCTGTCATCCATCGTTCCCTCGATTTCACCCGCTGTTCCGATAATGTGGAGTTTGCGGCAGGGACGGCTGGTTCCGGCAATCATGTTATGCGTGGCAACGGCACCGTCGGCAAACTCAACCATCACGGACTGACGGTCAACGACATTGTTATCCATCTTCCAGATACAGCGGGCATAGGGATTGTCTTTGCGTTTGAGTTCAGCGGTATATTCCTCTTCGGTGGGTTCCGCAATATGTTCCAATCCCGTCCAGACGTAAAATGACCAGCGTTTGGGGTGATTGAGGTTGATATTGCGGTTGGAATACACACACTCTTTTTCAAGCGGACAGTCAAGCAGGCAGTATTCTCCGGCATTTTCGGGCGCATTCTCAGCTCTGAAAAAGTGTCGTCCTCCGAAACTGGAAACCCGCACCGGTGCAACGCCGCTCATATACCATGAAATCAAATCCAGGTCGTGACAGCACTTTGACATGAGCATCGTGGATTTGCAGACATCTTCACGTCTCCATTTGCCGCGGATGAAGCAGTTGGCAACATGATGGTAACTCACATGTTCCGAAGTCTGGATACTGACGATTTTGCCGATTTCCCCTTTAAGGATACGTTCCTTGATGGCAACATAAAAATCGGAATAACGCAGAACGTGGCAGATCATAACCTTGCGTCCGGTGCGTTTGACGGCTTCATCAAGGATTTTCACCTCTTCTTTGGTGACGGCAAAGGGTTTTTCAAGCAGAACATCGTATCCCGCTTCAAGCAGCGGAACGGTGGTACGGACGTGGTCTTCATCCATCGTGCCGTTGATGACACAATCAGCAAGTTTGCCGCGGCAGACAAGTTCATCGGCATCGTGAAAAATCATATCTTCACCGAATCCGAATTTTTCAGCCGCTTTTTTACAACGCAGCATATTGGGATCGGCAACGCCGACAACTTTGAAACGCTCCGGCTGAACCAGAGAAAATGAACCGTAACACATCGCACGGTGTCCGGCGCCGACAATAATGGCTGTAACCATAATAAAGAAATCCTTAAATAATCAATAGGACAATAAAAAAAACGTTTTTTTATTATACAACATTTTTATTTTTTTGCAAGCGGTTTTCAGTGATTCCACGGTCCTTTTCCGAACGGAAACAGTTCTTTTGCATTTTTTCCGTTTGTAATACCGTTTTTCAGCCAGTTTCCGGAGGGGACTTCTTCTGAAGTCATCCAGTTTTTACCGCTTGTAATATGTTCTTTTTTACCGTTTTTGAAAACCAGTTCCAAGTCCGCAAGAAATCCGGCAGCACCGCCCTGATTCGTTGCATAAACGGCAATGACATTTTTTCCTTTTTTAAGATGCGGGAGCAGATTTGTATCCTGATACTGCACCCAATAGGCGCCGGTCTGAACGGCTTTTCCGTTGACATAAAGCATATAGGTATCATCCGCGGCAGAAAGCAGACGGGCACTTGCCAGAGGTGCTGAAATATCAACGGTACAAGTACCGCAAAAAAGATCACTTGCGGTATTTCCCCAGATCCAGAACGCATTGGTCTTAAGCGCCGTCGTCATGTTGGTTACTTTTCTGAAATACTCAGGCAGGCGCTTTTCCATTTTGCTGTCACAGGGGAGATATCCCATATCGGGCAGGCGGTCATCGGTAGAATAAATCCGGGTCGTAAGCGGCGGAACAGCGATCTTTCCCTGAGAAACCGGAACGCCTTTTCCGAAACCCATCTGATAGAGTTTTTTTCCGGGAAGATTCAGTTCAACATAACCGGCTTTGTCCGCACGGTTGTGAACGATGATATAATCAACCCCGTCAAACCGATAAGAAGCGGTCATCACACCTTTTGCTGCCGGATAAACTTTACCGGCTTTTTTTCCATTGAGCCTGATTTGTTCGATTCTGCTCAACAGACACAGCTCCTCAAACATCACCTTTTCAAAGGCGGGATCGTAGTTTTTGTGGGCATAGTACCCCAGATTGACCGCGCCGTGCAGCAGCGCATCAAAACTCATAAAGCGGAATTCATCCCGGGTGGGATAAGGCATCTTTTTCCGTTCCGCAGCAGTCCGTTTGGAGTTGCCCCATGAAAATCCCTGAAGCACCATTTCAACGGTTCCGTGATTTTTCATGGCTTTATAACAGAGACGGGTATATTCCCCGACACAGCGCATACCTTTTTCGGGCAATCCGGAGTGTTTGGGACTGCCGACAGGATAAATGTCTATAGCGAAAATATCACAATACTGTGCATAGGGTTTCCAGTTTTCAGGCATTCCCCGGGGAGCCTCCACCAGAAAAACAGGATGATAAGGGTCAAGAGCTTTCAAAGAATCATAGGTATATTTCATCATCCTTTCAGGAATACCGTTCCACAGCGGTTCATCATAAGGATAATAACCGATCAGAGCCGGATGATCTTTGATTGCTTCAAGTTTCTTTAATTCGCCCTGCCAGTATTTGCGGAATTTTGCCTCGTCTTTGGATCTCATCCATGTTCCGACACAATCGATACGGCAAACACCTTTGACGCCTTTTTTCTGACATTCATCAAGAAAGGCTTTTACGCCATCCATATACAGCGGAAACATGACAGACAATCCGGTGCGGTGCAGATAGTAATCCGCTACATCATGCATTCCGAAAGGCCAGGTGACAGCGGGAAAACGTCCGCTGCCAAGACGGAAGAAAAAGAATCTTTTGCCGTTGATATAAATCTTGCGGTCTGCTCCGATAATAACTTCGTTTTTACCGGGAGCAAGTTTGGAGATGATGATTTTTTCATTCACCCAACCGCCGTTTTTAAACTTTCCGGAAAAAGTCAGCGGGTACTTGCCCTCTGCAAGATTTTCAGCAGGGAACGCAAACGCCACCGCCTTGCCGGTATTTTTCAAAACCTGAGTTTGACCGTTGAAAGAAACGGTACAATTTGCAATTTCTTCAGGAAATGTAACCGTTCCGCGCACCTCTTTTTCCGGACGGGATGCGTAGAAATTATTGCGGAAATAAGGACTTTTCAAAACGACGTTGAAAAACTTTTCAGCTTTAAGTTCGACTTCTTTTATACCAAAATCGTCAAATTGGACTTTTCCGTCAGACAGAGAGGTAAGCTCAATTTCAAGTGCGCCCGCTTTTCCTGCGGGAACGCGGATGATTTCCTGTCGTTCCTGCCAATGTTTCTGAAAGCAGTCCTGCATGTTTTTTCCCCAGACTCTGCCGGTGGATTTCAATGTCATCACAGCCTTGTATTCAGAAAAACCATTGTGACTTTTTTTATTTTCCATACCGCGCACACAGTACGAAATACGGTAGTTTTTGCCGCTTTCAAGATTCAAAAGCAAACTTGCTTTTGCACCGGCACCGTTCAAACACAGCACGCCGGGGCTTTTTCTGCCGCCGGTTTTATCAATGGAAGCGTTTTTCAGAAGGCGCCAGGGATTTTTTTTTTGAGAATCAAAGCCAGGATCGGCGATTTTTACATCACTTTGCACAGGAGCAATGGCAGGATTCCGCACCCAAACCGTTCCCGGCACTTTGACAAGAAACACCATATAGGGAGAAGTTTTAAATTTTTTCTCCGGCACGGTCAAGATATAAGAAGCCGTTTTCCAGTCAGAAGACGTTTTAAAAACCTTTGTCGGAATATTGCCCCACTTGCCGTCTGCAAAAATCCATTCAAAATAATGGCGCAGTTCCGCCTTGCCGTCGCCCTTGTATTCAAATGAAATGCGGTAACGTTTGCCGGAGGTAAAAGGGATGGCTCGCTGGATCAGAAAAATACTTCCGTCCCCGGGAGCAATGCTCAGCTTCGCCGCTCCGTCGGCAAAACGGCAGGCGGTGTTTCCTTTTTTGATTTTGACAGGAACCACACGCCAGCCGGCGGCGGCAGTGCCGGATTTATTGGCTTTGAATTCCGGATTTTTCAAAAGTTCCTGCTGAGCCTCTTTGATGGAAACTTTGCGGAGAAAAACCTCGCCCGCTTTGCGCAGTCCGATGGCAAGATACGGACGCGCACGGTATTTTTTACCCGCAGGCGGCATTGTGAATTTAAAGGAATATTTATCCCAGTCTTTGCTGATTTTGATGTAATGCGTTCCGCCGTTGCCCCATTTTTTATCGGCAAAAATCCACTCAAAATAGCAGTTGAGAAGCGGCGCCGTTCCTTTGGCTTCGAAACTTACCGTATAGCTTTTTCCCGCTGCCATCGGCGGATTTTTATGCAGAAGTGTTACACCTTTTTCCCCCTCTGCAAGGCTCAATTTTGCCATATTATCCGCAAAGACACAAGGCGTATTGCCCGGCTTAATCCCGTTTTTGACGGCATACCACCCCATCGCCTGCGTTTTCTGTATATTCAGCGGCGTAAACTCCTGATTGACGATCAACTCCTGTGCAAAAAGCACAGCGGAGAGTAAACCACACAAAAACAACAGTTTTTTCATAAAGCTCCAACTCCTCATTATCAATTATAGTACTGTATTTCACTGAACATATTTTCCAGCTGGAAATACTGATATTTTTCAGTCCAGAAAGTAAACTTTCCGACCCGCTGGGCAAAATCTTCTTTCATATCATCCACAAATTCATCACGTCCTTTATTCGCGCCGTGTCCGTCAGCATACGCCATATTGGCGCGGTTGCTGTGCCGCAAATGGATCGTGTTGTTCGTATATTTCTGGATCAAACACTGCTGATTACCGACACTGGTCGGGTGACCATAAACGGAATCTCCCAGCAAAAACGCCCGCGACGGCTTTCTCATTTTTCCGAAAGCCTGCGGATTTTCAAAGTACACACCGTCTGCGACTGTATAACGCGGCGCCTGTGAAATATTCGTGGAGTTGCTCAACTCAAATCCCCCGGCATTTGCCGCAACGCCGTAGGTGTTGCTCTGATTATAAGCTGTTATCTTCTGCCGCCAGGAGGGACAGGTCACAAGATCAACGATGTTTTTGCTGTCCTTATCCGGCAAATAATTGTTTTCTGCCAACTCCCGGCTCCACGCACGGTAGCGCCCCGGATAATAAAAGGTCGCCGCAAAAAATTTGAAATCAGCTTCGTACTGCACCGCAGCCAATGCACACTGTTTGATGTTATTCAAACAATTGTTTGACTTTGCCTTTTCACGCGCCTGACTCAACGCGGGCATCAGCATCGCCGCCAATATGGCGATAATGGCAATTACAACCAGCAACTCAATCAGCGTGAACGCTGATTGAATGAAGCACTTTGTGTCTTGCACGCCTCTGCGTGTCAAGCACACAAAAGTATGAAGCATTTGCCTCCGGCAAATATGAAGCGCACCTCCGGTACATGAAGCGCTTGCTTTGCAAG
>SUVX01000148.1 GCA_015061725.1 Lentisphaerota bacterium | reverse complement strand
CGTTCCAGTCTTCCGGAATGTTTTTCATAATTTGTGCGATGGATAACCCATCGGGTTCTGCTCCGTTCACGATTGCTTCAACAATGTCCGGAGCAAGGTTGTTCAAGCCAAGTACCCGCGTTACATACGGCGGTTTCAAGCCGAGCTTTGCCGCCAAGTCTGTGATGTTTTTTGCTTCGCCGTTAATCAGCATTTCCATCCACCGCTGTCCGTTGCGAATTGCCCGGAGTAAAGACTGCTGCTTCATCCGGTCTGCACCGGGAGCAGGAATCACTACTCGGCGGTGTCCGTCAATTTTCTTGCTTTCCAACTGCATGGTCATCCGGATTGAACCATCATCTAAAACTTCCTGTGCGGTTTCCGGGAACTTCTCCGGCTCTCCGTGAGGTTCATAAAAATATCCGCTGACCGCCATTTCGGAGGCAAGGTCTTTCAATCCGTCAACTTTCAAAGTCAAACTGATTTTGTTGGCAAAAACTCTTATCTCACCGATGAGCAGATGCACCAGTTCCTGTCTTGCTCCGGGAAACATAAATTCCCAAAGACCGGAAATATCACCGAGTGCGGCAATGATCTCTGTCTCTGACAATGGTTCACGCAACTGCGCCTTTTTCTTTTTTGCTTCGGTGAGCAGTTCTCCAACTTTTCTGATTTCATCAAAATCGGTATCGTTCTGCAAGGCATTTTTTTTCAGTTCGGAAAGATGTTTCTGTAACCGTTCACAGTCGTTGGTGTAATTTTCCCGAAGCAACTGTTCCTTTTCTTTGACCGCTTTCAATGTCGCTTTGATGACGGATGGGGTATGAAAAAATCCGGCAATCAGCGTAAGGATGGAATGCTCCAAATCCCCGGCTGGGATGCGTTTCAATTCACACTGGTGGTCTGGAGATTTGTTTGTTTTCTGGCAAATATAATAACAATACTTTTTTCCGTGGTTCTTTGTATAAGTCGGCGTCAACGCACAGTCACAATGTCCGCATTTTATAAGCCCGCTTAACGGGTGGATTTGCTTTCGGTAACCGCTTCTCTCTCCGGCATTGGTACTCATCATTTGCTGAACTTTTTCCCACTGTTCACGGGGAATGATTGCTTCGTGTTCACCTTCATAATTTACATCGTAATGTTTGGTGTATCCGGCATAAACCGGATTGGAAAGAATGCGGTAAACCGTGCCGGTATCCCATTTCTTTGCCTTGTGGAGTCTGCCGGTGCTGACGGAAGTCCACTCTCTGGTCTTCAAACCCAAGGCGTTTATTTCCATTACGGTCTGCTTCAGAGAGCCAAGAGCCATATACTTTTCAAATATGAGTTTTACAACTTTTGCTTCTTCCTCATTTATAAAAAGTTTCTTTGTTATCGGGTCTGAATTATATCCGATCATAGGTACTCCGCCGCAGAATTTTCCACGCTTCTTTCCTCCGGAAACAGCGGTCCGGGTTCTTTCGATAATCAAATCTCTCTCAAATGCGGCAAAGGTAACAAGAACGTTCAACAACATTCTGCCGGAACTGCTTGAAGTATCAATATTTTGCGTAACACTGACAAAGTGGATATTGTGCTTTTCAAAAAAACTTTGGAGTTCTGCAAAATCCAAAATTGATCGTGATAATCTGTCTATTTTGTAACATACCACCATATCAATTTTTCCTGCCGCAATATCTTCTTTCAGCCGGGTCATTGCCGGACGGTTCATATTGCCTCCGGAAAAACCGCCATCATCGTAATGTTCCGGCAGACAAATCCAGCCTTTTTCCCGCTGACTGTTGATATAGTTTTCGCAGGCTTCCCGCTGTGAGGTCAGACTGTTAAAGTCCCGATCAAGTGTCGCATCGTCACTTGATTTTCTCGTATAACAGGCGCATCGTACTGTTTCCATTATTTCACTCCGAAAAATTTCTTTCCGTTCCATTGAGTTCCGGTAATGGCAAAGGCCACACCGGAAAGAGAACGGAATTTTTGATTTTTGTATTCAAATCCTGTTGCGGTGGCTATGACCACATGGATTTCTCCCTTCCAATCTCTCTCAAAACGGGTTCCGGGGAGAACGCCTCCGGAGTTCGGTTTGAGTTTGGGAAGGTTACCAGCTTCAACCAGTACAGCCTGTGCGGTCTCACTGATACCGCCATACTGTAATTCCTGGACACGGAATGAAAGCTGCTTGCGTAAAAATACCTTTCCGCAATCGGGTGCATCCTTTCCGTAAACTTCACGCCAATAATTTTTAAGCTCGTCCAACTCCATGGTTTGGAGTCGGGCGAGTTCTGTGCGTACATTCATTTTTCTTTGAATATTTTCTCTCATATTTGCTCCTTTTCAGAACTTTGCTATATATAAGCTCCACTGGAGCGAGATAGCAACTCGGTCTGAGATCATTGTTGCAACTTTCTCTGAAGAATTGCGTTAGCGAGGATTTCTGCAATTTTTTCAATAATGCTATCAGCCATTTTTGCTCCTTCTGATATCTGAAAGTTTCATCTTGCCGCTGGTGGTAGGTTGCGGTCTTTCCCCGATGCGGCGGTCGGAAAGACGGATCATGGGTTTGCGAGCAGCTTTCACCGGCAGAGTTTCCGGGAGAGCAGCTCCGAGCATGGAGGCACAGACGGCACATCCGGCGATACAGTCCAACCAGTGGTTGTCGGTGCGGTCGGGTTTGAGCTTCCATTCATCCACGGTTCTGCCGCGACCTTGGGTCTTGACTTTGTATTCGGCGGTCAGGTGTTCTGCCAGGAGCTGATGTACTCCGGGAATTCTGCCGTACAAAGAAAGATTGCCCTTGTCGCCGAGTTCCACCGCCAGACGGGTGTGGATGAAACTCTTCCAGAAGTTTGTGTCATATATGACGTGACGGATCGCCCGTTTCCCTGCCACATTGGGAACCATCCAGTTGAAACCCAGCCGGTCACCCGGTTGTTTGCGATATTCCGTCATCGGCTTTGAAGAAGCTCCGACATACCGACCGTGAGACGGCATAATAATACCGGCGTGTGTACTTTGACGGCAGAACTGATATACAATATCTGTGGACTGTCCCCAGTTCGCGTCCACCAACGCCCGTTCAATTTTCAACACAGCCCCGTCCTCGCGCTCCCATTCTCTGCCGAGATATTCATCGGTAAGTTTGGTCAACGCGGCGTACAAGCCACCCTCAAAGCCAGCCTTGGGGAACGTGCTTTGAATGGTAGGATTGGCATCGGCAAGAGAAAACTGCCTGCGGTGCTGATCGGGCCAAGAGCCATAGTCGATCACCGCCCCCGTGAAATCTTCACTCCACGCTACCACTGTATAAAAGAGCAAAGCCTTCTGAACGTCGATAAACATTGTCAGGCGGTCACAGGCAAGCGGAACACGATACCGGGCAATGCCGTTGACTTTGCCGCAGATCTCATCCACGGAAAGCAAGGTATCATCCGACAAATCCTCCGGGAGCGGGTCGTTCTGATATTCTGCCTGAAATGCCGCTTCATCCTGTAACT
>SUVX01000061.1 GCA_015061725.1 Lentisphaerota bacterium | reverse complement strand
AGTTCATTTTTTGAACCGATATATTTATTAAGTTCCGCCATGACGTTTTTAAGTTTTGCCTTATTTCCGTCTGAAATTTTGGTATTTTCTTCAATAATGCAAACGGAGTCTTCTGCTTTGACTTCAAGAAAACTGAAACGGCGGCGCAGGGCAAAATCCATGCTTTCAACGCTGCGGTCGATATCGTTCATCGTGGCAATGATATAGAGATTATCGGGCAGAACAAAAGAACTGCCGTCAGGAAGAATGATTCCCGTTTCATTTTCGGGATAACGGTAGTCTTCTTCAAGCAGAGAAAACACCTCTCCGAAAACTCTTGACAGATCGGCACGGTTGATTTCGTCAATTAAAAAGATATAAGGCTTGCAGTTTTCGCCGTCTGTTTCGCGAACCTTTTTTGCTTTATCGGCAAAGGCTTTAAAGAGACCGTCTTTCCACTTGAAAGTAACATTGCCATCAAAAAGTTCGGGTTTCAAGCCGATGATGAAATCGGAGTAATCATATCCCGGATGAAACTGCACCTGACAGAAATTTTCTGCAAAAGAACCGTTGGTTTCAGCAATCCATTTTTGGGCAAGCTGTTTTGCCGTAAAGGTTTTGCCCGTTCCCGGGGCACCGGTCAAAATGACCTGATAAGCATTTTTGAGCAGTTTATCAATTCTGTCAATCAGAGGAACAGATACTTTCTGAGGAGAAACCGGACCGGGATTCACACCATCGTAAACATAATTCGGACTGGGCGTCCATTGCAATTTGTTATCAGCGGTCAAAAAACCGCATTTGCGCAATTCTTCACAAATTGCATCATAAACGGGCTGAGTCACCTTTTCAATGACAAAATCCTTTTTGCTCATACCATCAGGAACGTTCAGAGAAAAACAACCTTTGTTGTTATCAGTAATCCACCCATCGAACTTTGCCTTTTTACTCACATCACTATACATACACAACCAGGGAGCTTGAGGATTATTATCCTCTCCTTTTCTGATTACTTCTGCAATATAATTCAAGTCCTGATTATAATGCATCGGTTTGTCAGCAAAAGATAATATGACAATAGCAATATTTACTCTTGATTTCAACTTAGGCACTTTTCCACACTCCCGTTTTATTTCAAATTTCCCTTAATATAACCCAAACTTCTCCGTTCATCCCCATCAACAAATATCCCGCAACAAATATCCTGCATACCATCAACAAATACCCCGCTTTTTTTGAAAAGTGGAAGGGGGTTCGGGGGGAGGCGAAAAACTTTTTTTCCCGTGAAAAAAAGTTTTTCGCCTCCCCCCGACTCCCATCAGCTTTTAATGAAACGGGCGGATACCCTCGCCGGGGGCGGCACGGTGAGCGATTGTAAATTCCATGCCGGGGGTAAAGGCTTCAGTATTTCCTCCGATGGGAACGGCGGCGCAGACCCAGGGACGGACGGAGATGACACGCAAGCGCAATCGTCCATCACGCTTGGACTGAAACATCAATCCGGGGAAGATGCCGTGAACGGAACCTGAAGAAAGAATCACGGTATCCAGTTCGCGGTTGACTGCTACGATGCGGACATTTTCCAGAACCTGCCGGCTGTCACGTTCTTCAAAAACGCCGGCGATGGTGGAAAGCTGCAGGGCGTAACGCTCCATCTGTTCCAGCTGCAGGAGCAGACGTGCCTGACGGGCGGGACCTACGGGCAGCTCTTTGAGCAGATCGCGAAAAATACTATCCACGCCTGAAATATGCACCAGCAGACGGTTGCTGCGTTTGACGATTTCTTTTAAAATTCCGGTCAACTGCCGTTCACGATCTGAGACGGTCATAACTTTGCCCGCATCGGCAGTTGCCGCCAGAAAGTGACGGAATTTGAGCAGGTCGTTATCCTTTTCGGTCAACTGCTTGCGGAGACGGTCAAGTTCAGTGTGCAGACGGCGGTTTTCCATTTTAAGTTTGGCAAGTTCCGCGCGGTCATCTGCACAAAGAGAAAAGAAACAAACCGCAAGAAGAACAGAACAAATAAACCGTTTCAAGAAGTCCGTCATGAGATAAACCTCACTGTTTCGGGGCGTTTTTCATCATTCGGGCAATCTGCTTACGCATGGCAGACATTGCCTGCTGCGGATTGCTGATGCCTGAAACGGACTGCTCCAACGGACATAAACCGTCACGTTTCCGGTTGAGGATACGGTGAACCATTAAAACATGGGAACTTGCGATATTGTATTCCTTTAAATAACGCTGGGCATCTTCGCTCATAAGTTCTCCGTGAACGAAAGCCGCACCGCCGCTGATGGCGATTGCCGCCGCCGCTCTGCCGATAACTTTATCGACGATGATGCCGCCCCGCATGGCATCGGGCTTGCGGTCATACAGACGCAGCAGAGGACTGACGCCGCGGCCGCGTTCAATATGCGTGATTTTTCCGTTTTTTACAAGCACACACTCGGCTTTTCCGGTGCGGATCAGCATTTTCGCCCGGTCAAGAGCTTTTTTCTGCTGATAAAGACGGACTCTCAAACGGGCGTTTTCAACGATGTTTCCTGCAAAGAGCCAGATATCAGCGGCATGAAGAACCCCTTTGCCGAAGCCGGAATAAAGTTTCAAGGCAATTTCCGGAACATCTTCAACGATCAAGCCGCCGTTGTCAGACAGTTTGGCAGTACAGACAGGTGCTTTTCCATCGCGCGTCATGAAGGCGACCGGACTCAACTTTCTGTGATTGAACAAAACCATGCCTTTATGCTGTTTTTTTTCTGATTTCAGGGAGTCCGTCCGCCAGTTGACAGGGTTGATACCATAAGCGCCCGGTGCTGTAAAAAACGGATTTTTCGCGCCTTCAAGCTGGGTATTCCACACAATGACCACACCGGTTGATCCCTCATCACGGGCAGGAAAAATACCTTTGCTTCCCAAATCGGACTCAATTTGTTTGACAGTAACTTTGGGCAGTCCCACCAGATAAGCGGCAACAAATCCGCGGGCGGGGGAAATTTCAGGAGCCTTTTTGAGCAATCCGTACAAATCAATCGCCCCCTGACTGTGTCCCATGAGAATATAAGGACGTCTGCCGCTGGGGTTGAAGTGTTTGATGTAATAGTTAAATGCCGCAACCGTATCGTCAATCCCCTGCTGCAGCAGAGGATTTGTCTTCAAATCACCCGCCAGACAACGGCCGACTTCAAGCTGACGGACCGCAGGCACAAAGATACGGGCGGAATTGCCGAATATTCCCGCCTGCGCTGCTGAAAAACCTTTCAGACGGGCGCGGACTTTTGCATTTGAAAAATCCGGATAAGGCTTTGCGGCATCACGCAAAAGCGTCGGATGCACATAAAAGACGTCAAACTCTGTATTCTGTTTGTTCTTTTCGGCAATCAACCAGGCATTTTTTGAAGCATAATTCAACGCAGAGACGCTCTGAAAGAATATCAGAACCATCAGAAAAAGAAGAGTTTTCAACATTTTTGTTTCTCCACCGGAAAATTCAGCGTTTTGAAATCCTGACCGTCATGATCGCTCCGACGATCTGGAAGACGATATTGGGCAGCCATAAGAGATACTGCGGATAAAGTTTCGGGAAAGATTCAAGACTTTCACACAGAATGATCGAGAGGAAAAACGCACCGGCAAGGATCACGCTCAAAAACAATCCGACAGAAGTTTCCCTGCGGCTGGTGCGGATGGCAAGCGGCAGCCCCAACAGCAGAAAGGCAATGGGCGAAAGCGCAAAGGCAATGCGCTGATTAAGTTCCACTTCAAGAGGTGTGGAGTCCCTGTTCCACTGCTTTGTCAGGCGGATCATCCCCATGAGTTCAGTCAGTTTCATGTGTTTCGGACGGATATACAAACGGCGGTTGGTCGTCTGTTTGCCGTAGTAAAAACGGAACTCAAGTTCACTGCAGTAAAAGCGGTCAATGGTATTGGTTTTATCCGCCTTTTTATCGGTAACAAGACAATCAAACAGTTTGATGGTCAGCACTTTTTCTTTGTTGTCCGCAAAGATTTTTCCTCTGACGGCAGAAATATCCTGAGCAACGGTGTTGGCGTCGGCAAGCGTATAAAGCTGAACGCCGAGGATTCCGTTTTCACCCTCTTTATCCTCGATGTAAATAATGGTGTTTTCGTAGGCAATGGGTTTGCCGGGTTCAAAAATAGCCAGAGGCTGATTGATGGCGGCATCTCCCAGAAGATCGCGCGATTTCCCCAGCAGGGGCGGTCCGATTTCAACCTGAAGATACAGACACAGCGCCGTTAAAAGAACGGTGATGATCATGATCGGAGACATGATCTGCAGAATTGAAATACCGCAGGCACGCATCGCTGTAATCTCGTTGTCGGCGGACATTCTTCCGAAAACCAGCATGACCGCCACCATGACCGCCCAGGGAACGGTAAAGGTGAGAATAATCGGCAGAATATACAAAGTGAATTTACAGAATACACTCAGAGGGATACCCTGAGAAACAAATTCCAGAACCTTGACCAGATTGGCTCCGGTCATGCCGAAAGTCAATATACCGATCGCCATGGCAAAGGCGAGCAGAAAGCCGCGAGTCACATACAAATTAAGCGTTTTCATAAGTTTTTTTCACCTGAAATGAAAGCAAAATATTTTCTTGTTCATACCGGAAAAATATGCCGGTACAGTAAAATACATTCTTTAATGCATTTTCGCAAGCAGATGAACGTTTTTTTACTGCGAAAAAATCATATTATCCTTGACTATTTGCCAAATATGACGTATTTTAAGAACAAAAGCCGTAATATTCTGATAAATTGATATATAAAGGAGTCAAGTTATGAAAAAAGTTCTTCCGTGGATCCCCGCTCTTCTTGCCGTTACTGCCGGCGCATTTTTCATCTGGTACATGAGTTACTCTTTTGAACACTCTCCGCTGGTCCGTGAACTCTTTTCAGGCAGCAGCAGCGGCGTGCTGGGCGAAGTTGCTGAAAACTCTCAGGAAACGCTCGCCATGCGCGCCCGTTTCACCGGAAAGCTCTCCATGTGGATTTTCTCAGCCATCACCGTTCTGCAGTTTGTCGCATTCGGTGCCGGTGTGGGTGTGGTTTCCAAAATCCGCACCAGTGCCGAAAGTCCGCAGCTTAAACTCAAAAGGCTGGACAGCTCTGATGTAATCTTTGACGTGCCGCTGTATGTGGGACTTTTCGGTACGGTTTCAGCGTTTCTCGTGATGACCTTCTCTCCGCAAAGCAGCCGTCTGATTGCTTACAGTTCAACGCTGATCGGAATTATTTTCAGTCTGCTTCTGCGTCTTACCATGTACTTTCCGCTTAAAAACAAACTGCTGGGAATCGCTGAAAAAGAAGGAGAAAATAAGTGAACAGAGCCATCCTGATCGTCATCTGCGACTTTCTGGTCTCGGCGATGCTCTCAATGATGACCGGAATGGTCCCCTCCCACACCGGCGGTACCGGCGTGGGTCTGGATGAAAACACCACACAAGTCCTGCTGGCTCAGCTTGATGCCAGTAAAAAAGAACTGGAACGTGTCCGCCGCGAACTGCGCGAAGCGGCAGAAAAAGTCGGTTCCCGGAAATACGATGCCCAACTGCGCGAAATCGCCAAACAGCTGGCGCAGAACCGTTTGAAACGTGAACAGCTTGAGGAGCTGCTCAGAAGAAAACCCACCAATACCGGTAAACTTTCTCCTGAAACGCTCAAAAAGAATCTTGATGAAGAAAAACTCAAACGCTATCAGACAGAAATTGAACTCCGTGAAAGGCTTGAAAGTCTGCGCCGCGCTCAGGCGGATATCAAAGATTACCGTGCCGAAAGCGCAAATCTGCGCAAAGAACTGACCGAGTCCGGAAAAGCGCTGCGCGATATGACCAAGTCTTACGGCGAAGCTCAGCGGCAGATCGCCCGTGCTGAAACTGATGCGGCAAATGAAAGAAAAATCGCCGCCGGAAAAGACGCTGAAATCGCCCGCAAAGAGGCTGAAATTTCACGCAAAGACGCAGATTTATCGCGTAAAGAAGCCGACCTTGCGGCAGTCCGTGATGCGTTGAAAGAGATGTCAACCAGAGTCGGACAATCCGAAACTCAGACGCGCAAACTTCAGAACAGTCTGGCTTACACCACCGGCAAACTCAGCACCACTGAACGCGACCTTGCCGGATACCGCGACCGGATCAACCGCATGCACCGTGAATTGTCCTCCATGACGCTTCAACGCAACGAAGCACTCCGCAACCGGGATGAGATGGAAAAACTTGTCCGCAAGACCGTTGCGGACTTGACCCGCACACAGACCGATCTGGAACAAACCAGAATCGCGGCGGAAAAAGATCACAAAAAAGCCATCACTGCCGAAGCGAAGTTGACTGCGGCAAAGACCATGCTTGAAGACACCCGCCGTCAACTGCAGTCAAATGTGCTTGAAAGTTACAGCGACGCGGCAGTGCGTCTGCGTATTCTTCTGCTTGAAGAACGCTTCATCATGAACCAGCGCGGCGGCGGACTCTATTATCTGCCGCTGGTGAAATTCAACAACCGCACGTTCCTGACCGGACACTTCCGCACCTTTGCCGGAAACGCAGAAGTTCCGTTGATGTTCCGCGATATCATCACCCTTGCCTACAGGGGTGTCAAACCCGGTTCAAACAACAAAGAAATCAATATTTCCGGACCGCTTTTGAGTCTGCCGCAGGAACCCCGTGTGGCGGCGATAGAAACAAAACTCCCCGGGATCAAACCGCTTGAAGTTTTGACCAGAAGTCAGCTTGCCAAACGCGGCACGGCACGTCTTTATCTCTTTAAAAACCGTTCATTCGGCAGAGAAAGTGCGGAACTCGGCGGCAGATGTTCTTATGATCTTTTCAACAAATCCGGAAATCTCATCATCCGCAATGCCCTGCGCGGCACCGGCAGCGAACTGCGGGCGGAACCCGGAGACATCGTTCTGTCAGGTGAAGGCAAGTTTGTCGGTATCGTCACCGATCTGCGTTCAGAAGACCTGGGCAGAAGACAAACGGCAAGAGTCTATGTGTTCCCCGATGAAAAAGTCTGGGAGAACCCTGAAAAGATCAGAATTTACAAAGAATCCGGCAAATACGTTGAATTTGCAGAACGCGTCCGGAAAATCAACAACAAAATCACTGATCTGGACCATAAATCCCGGCGGAGACGGTAAAGGAGAATATGGCTTCTTTGAATTCAATACCGTCTGACCCGGCAGCGTTCTCTCCCGACATCGGAGACAATGAGGCGACGATCATATCCGGTTCGTCGCCTGAGGATATCAAGTTCTCCAATACCGAACTGCGCCGCCGTCTGGGTATTCCCGAAGACGAGAAGATGGCGAACTACAAAAATCTCCATGCCATCGGACTCGGCGGCGTGGGGGCGGTCTATGCCGGAAATGAACCGGGAACAGACAGAGAAGTTGCCATAAAAATTCTGCGTCCGCAGTACCGTTACAGTACGGAACGGATTGAATCTTTTGTCCATGAAGTCCGGGCAACCGCACAGATCGACCACCCCAACGTGATTCCTGTTTACCGTTTCGGCGTATTTGAAAACGAGGGTGTGTATTTTTCAATGAAGCGTGTCCGCGGAGAAACCCTGCGGAATGTGTTGAGAAAACTGTCAGAAAACCGCAAAGGATACAGCCGTAAATATACGCTCCGCCGTCTGATAAACATCTTCATCGGTGCCTGCAACGGCGTGGCTTTCGCCAATAAAAACGGTATTTTCCACGGCGATCTCAAACCCGGCAATATCATGATCGGGGAATTCGGAGAGGTTCTTGTCATGGATTGGGGCATGGCACGCTACCGCCCCGAAATGGATACTTTTGAAGGCAGAAAAAAGGTCCGTCTGGATTCAAGAAACGAATTGCGCCATGAAGAAAGTCAGATACTGTCCTCATCCGAACTGCCCATCGGCGGCACACCGGTTTTTATGGCGCCGGAACATTTGACGGGCGAAGAAAAAAATTTGACGGAAACTTCTGAAGTTTACGCTCTGGGAACGATTCTCTACTCCATCCTGACCTGGAAAGCTGCACCTTACGATACGGATATGCCCAGAGAAAAAATCATCCGTCAAGTCGTCAAAGGACGTTTTCAGATGCCCCGCAAAGCTGCTCCCCGTCAACAGACTGTTCCGCGGGAACTTGAGGCGATTTGCTGCAAAGCCATGCACAAAAACCCCAAGGCACGTTATCAGAATGTAAGTGCCATGATCGACGAACTGCAGAACTATCTTGACGGTTATCCGGTCAGGGCTTATTCTCCCTCTCCGTTTTACCGGATGGGCAAATGGTTTTCACGGCACCCGCTGATTCCGGTGACGGTTCTGGCACTGGGGCTGGGCGTCGGCGGATTCCGGATTTATACTTCGATACAGGAGAATGCTGAAATGCAGTCCCGTTTCCGTCTGGCACAATACAATGCCGACAGGTCAGCTTTACAGGCAAACGAGGTACGGGCAAGTTACAGAAAGCTCAAACATGATTACAATCTCACCTATGATGAACGTTTCAACCTGTACCGAAACATCAATAAAATGGCGGGACTGATGTCCAACTCAAACGCGATTGCGCTGACGGCTCTGGCGCAGCTGCCCCGCAGTTTTGACGATGACCATTCTCCGAGACTTATACTTGCCCGTGAAATTTTCCGCCGTTCCATCATGTTTTACCGCGAACTGGGCGACAATGCGCAACTTCAGGAAACCGTGGCAAATTACCGAAGACGCTGGGGAACACTTTTTCTTGAAGTTCTCCGCAACGATCCGGAGCTGCTGAAACAGATCACTCAGGCAGAATCCCATCAGGGAACATTAACAGTTGAACTTCCGAAAAACTGGCAGATGGAAATATTGACTTCAACCGGCAATCCAACCGGCATCTGCCGGAACGGAACTGCAAAATTGCAGCTGCCTGAACAAAATTGTATTGCACTGTTTTCAAGCAGAAACAGCAAATTTTCCTTTCCGGTCAAAATCCATTCCGGAAAACCCACGGTTCTTGCGCCGGGATTTCCTGAGAGTATCCCGGACAATCTCTGCTATATCGGCTCCGGAGAAATTCCGGTTCAGGATCTGGTCCACGCCCGTCCCGGCGGAGATATCCCCCCGTTCATGATTTCAAAATACGAAGTCAGTGTCGGAGAATACCTCAAATTCTGGAAATCCCTGCCGCCGGAAAAGAGAGAAAAATTCCTGCCGATGACCTCCATTTCAGCAGACGGCAAACTTCAGGGTATCTGGGATAAAAACGGCAAACTGCGTTCGCCCTATCACCTCAACAAGCCCGTGACCGGCATTTCACGCGAAGGTGCCGCCGCCTACTGCGCCTGGCTGGGCAGAAAATTGCATAAAAAAATCAGTCTGCCCACGGCAGAACAATGGCAGAAAGCGGCATTCCGTTTTCCTGAAGCGGCTAAAGGCGGTATTTTTTATTCGGAAAACAACGCCAAACTCTTTCCGGCAGGCGCACCGGTCACAACCCGTCAGCAGGATATTTCCGCTTTCGGCGTTGTCAATGCCCGGGGAAATGTGCGCGAAATGCTCTCAAATCTGCGGGGCAGAACCACGCAGGTTACAGGAGGATCGTTTCTCACTCCCGAAAGTGCGGTTGACAGACAGCAGGTCCAGTTCACCATTTCAGGAGATAATGACATCGGTTTCCGCTATGTAGTGGAACTTTAAATAACTGTTATCAATATAAAATTTTTCTTCATCTATGATCGATTTTCAGAATGTTACCAAAAGTTTTTCCGGAGAAGACATCCTCCGGAACGTTTCTTTCAGAGTCAATGACGGCGAGCGTGCCGGCGTTGTCGGTCCCAACGGTGCAGGTAAAAGTACCCTGTTCGGCATGATCACCGGCAAAACTCTGCCGGATTCAGGCAGTATCATCATTCCCAAAGATCACCGTCTGGGTATCATGCACCAGCATATCAGTCAGGCGGATATCCACCGCACGCTGCTGGATTTCACTTCAGATGCCATCCCCGAACTGCGGACAGGTACGGCAAGACTTGAAGAAATCGAAAGTATTCTGGCAGAAGGAAACTGCTCCGCAGATACGCAGGACGCCCTGCTGCGCGAGCATGGCAAACTCCAGACGATGATTGAACATCTGGGCGCATACAGTCTGGATCTTGAGGCGCAGCAGGCTCTTTCAAGTCTGGGATTTCCCGTTGAAAGTTTCAATAAAAAACTCAGTGAGTTTTCAGGCGGCTGGCAGATGCGCGCGGCTCTGGCAAGGGTTCTGATCTCCCATCCGGATATTCTGCTGCTGGACGAACCATCAAACTATCTGGACGTGCCTGCCGTGGAGTGGCTCTGCCGTTTTCTTGCCAACTTTCCCGGTACATTGCTTCTGATTTCACACGACAGATTCCTGCTCAGAAAATTGACCGGTGTCACGCTTGAAGTCAACGCCAAAACCGTCACCCGTTATCCCGGCAATTACGATTTTTACCGTACAGAACGTGACAACCGTCAGAAAATGCTTGAAGCGGCAAAGAAAAATACCGACCGCAAAAAAGAACAGATGGAGCGTGTCATTGACCGTTTCCGCGCCAAAAGCACCAAAGCGGCTCTGGCAAAAAGTATGCAGAAAAAGCTGGATAAAATTGAAGACGTTGATTTGCCGGACTCCCTGGAATACAAGGGAGTCATCCGCTTTCCCGCACCGCCCCCCGGCGGAACAGAGGCATTCCGCTTTGAAAATCTGGCATTCGGATATGAACCGGGAAAAATCCTCTTCAGAAACGTTGATCTTTCTGTTGATGCCGGGAGCAAATGTGCGTTCATCGGTTACAACGGTCTGGGAAAAACAACTCTGCTCAAACTGCTGACCGGCAAACTTGCTCCCACTGAAGGACAAGTCGTTCTCGGACACCACTCCGTCATCGGTTACCAGATGCAGGAGTTCGGCGACCTTGATGCCGACGGCATGAGCGTTTATGATGCCGTCCGTCAGGCCCTGCCCGCCGGCGCATCCACGGCAAATCTGATGAATGTATTGGGTTCTTTCGGTTTTTCGGGAGACGCCTCAAGCAAACTCTGCAAAGTTCTTTCCGGCGGAGAAAAGATCCGTCTGCAGTTTGCCCGCATTTTCGTCAATCCGCCCAATCTGCTGGTTCTGGACGAACCGACCACCCACCTGGACGTTGCCGCAAGAGAACTGCTCCAGAATGCCCTGAGAGAATTTCAGGGCACGGTCTGTTTTGTCAGTCACGATATTGAATTTGTCCGCGGCGTGGCTGAAACGATCATCGCCCTCGAAAACGGAAACGTTAAAAAGTATTTCGGCAATTACGATTATTATCTGGAAAAATCCGGACAATCCGGCACAGCTCCTGTTCAGGAAGATCTCCGCAGTGCTTCTCCCGCCGGCGGCAATTTCGCCAAAGACCGCCGCCGCGCCCGCGCTCAGGCGCGTCAGGCAATTTCAGGAGAATACAAAAAAGCACGCGAAAAACTGGCGGCCCTTGAAAAGAAACTTGAAGAAGACTCCGAAAAGAAAAAGGTCCTCGTTGCAAAACTTGCCAGCGGCATGAAACTGGACTTTGCCGCCGTCAAAAAAGAACTTTCCGACGTGGAAAAATCCCTGGAACAAACCGAACTTGAATGGCTTGCCGCCGCTGACGAAGTCGAAGCGCTCCGCCTCGAAAACGCCCGCATCAACGAACAGTAAGCTTTTGCTTGCCGCAGTTTGGGTATGGCTCGGGCGCAGATTTACCGATGGGGTATGCCGGGCTTTTTTTATGACAACGGTGGTGTGCGTGTTGCGTGGGCGTGGCGCTTGCATCTGACTTGTCTGACTTGTCTGACTTGTCTGACAAGATGGGTGCGCCATTGTATACCCCGGGGGTTTGCTGTGCCGCTGTGTGGTATGGCTCGGGGCAAAACGTGCCGTTTGGGTGATTATTGCAATCGGCGCACCAATCACCCAATCTCATAATTCTCATAATTCCCATAATTCCCACATCAAGCGCCGCCCGCTTGACTTTGCAAACCGCAGCGGCTATACAGAATTTGGGTGCAAAAAATCACAGCCGGAGTATGCAGGCTTTTTTATGGCAACAGGGGGCGGACAGTCCCTCTCAACAAATACGCCGCTTTTTTTGAAAAAGAGTTTCCGCCTTTGCACAAGGCTACGGCGGACAAGGGGGGGGAGTAAATATACCGAAGCCGACGTTTCGGCTTTTTTTCCCGTGAAAAAAAGTTTTTCCTCTTCCCCCCGGTTCCCATCACCTCTTATTCATAAGCCGGAGCATGGCTTCGAGCAGGGTTGCGGGGTGGGGCGGACAGCCGGGGACGTAGAGATCAGGTTTAAGGATTTCTTCGATACCGCCGCAGGTTTCGGGGAAGTCGGCGTAGATGCCGCCTGAGATGGCGCAGGCGCCGCAGGCGATGACCCAGACGGGACGGGGGGCGGCGTCATAACCTTTTTTAAGGGCGAGCAGCATATTTCTGCTGACGGGACCGGTAACAAGAATACAGTCGGCGTGGCGCGGAGAGGCGACGACCTGAATACCGAATCTGCCCATATCCCAGGCGAGCGTACCCAGAACATTGAAATCCAGTTCACAGGCGGAACAGCCGCCGGCGGAAATCTGACGGATCTTGAGAGATTTTCCGCAGAATTTGAGAAATTCTCTATCCGTCGGACGTTCCGGTTCATAAATGCCGTCAGAGGCAAGAAGATTGCTGCGGGTCATGGCAGCAAGACGGTATTCTTTTGAAAGTTTGAGTGCGCCGGAGGGACACTTTTCTTCGCAGTCACGGCAGAAAATGCACTTGCCGGTATCGACCGTCACTTTTCCGTCATTTTTCACAACGGCTTTGACGGGACAACTTTCAACACACTTGCCGCAGTTGGTGCAAAGGGTTTTATCCCAGACGGGACGACCGGCAAAACGGTCGGGCAGGACAGGTTCAGTTTTCGGAAAAGTCCCGGTGCGGTATCCCTGAATTATTCTGGCTTTGAGAGCTTTAAGCATATTTCACCTCTTTCTTACAGATCATATCCACAGTAGGACAAATTGAAACTCTTGTTGCAGATGGGGAAGTGCGAAATCTGTTCTCCGCGGAGAGCAAATGCCAATCCCGTCCAGTTGTGAAATGACGGATCGACGATTTTAACACGTCTGAAAGAGCCGTCATTTCCGGTAACGGCCGCATAACAGAGCGCGCCGCGCCACGCTTCGGTGACGGCAACGGCAATATGATCGGGTTTGAGAACAATATTCTCAGATTTTGCGGCAGAAAGTCCCTCTGCCGGAACCTCTTTGAGCATCTTTTCAAGGTAGATGTGCGAAGCTTTGATTTCCTCGTAACGGATTCTTGCGCGGGCAATGACGTCACCCTGAACATCAATTTCAGGCATGGCGGGCGGATTGCCGCCGTATTCCGGAAGAGGATAATCGCAACGGACATCGCGCCTGATACCGCTTGCACGGCCTGCCATGCCCACCAGTCCGATGGATTCCGCCGTTTCAAGAGAAACACTGCCGGTATTTTCAAAACGGTCAAGGACGGTCGGAGAGTCAAACAAAAGATCCAGCGCATGATAAAGTTCAGGACGGACTCTGTCAATCCAGGCGAGCAGTTTTTCAGCGCGCGCTTTTTCAAGAGAGGTACGGACACCGCCGGGAACAGCGATTCCGCGTCCGAAACGGTTGCCGCAGAGTTCAGCGGTCATATTGAGATATTCTCCGCGGATTCTGCCGCAGAAAGATGCCGTCGGCAGAAAAGCAACGTCTCCTGAGAGCGCCCCCAGATCGCCCGTGTGACAGGCAATGCGTTCCAATTCAATGGCGATGGAACGGATTTTGCAGGCATCATCGGGAGCATTATTGCCGCTTAAAGCCTCAATGACATGCGACCATGCCGTTGCCGCCGCTGCCGTCGTATCGCCGGAAGCGGTTTCAACCATGTGGATAAAGCGGTTGTCAAGTTTGCCCTGCATCAACTTTTCAATACCCCGGTGCTGATAGCCCAGAGCGATTTCCAGAAAATAAACATCTTCACCCATGCATTGAAAACGGAAGTGTCCGGGTTCGATCACGCCCGCATGGATGGGACCGACTGCCACTTCATGAACGGCGTCACCGGACATTTTGTAAAAGTCGGTTTTATCCGGATTCCGCACCGGCTTGAGCCACGGGTGTCCGGTCACGGTGATCGGATACTGTTCAGCGATTTCGCGTTCAAAAAGTTCAAAAGCGGGAACTTTCTGCGCCATGGATTCAAAAGAGGACCCGATCACGCAGGAGGAAATTTCAAATTTGTGCGCCAAAGCATTGCCCAGAATGGCGATGAGTTTGAATTTTTCACCTTCGGGCATGGCAAAGAAGGAAAGGATCTCACGTTTTTTGTTTTTGACCGCTTCAATGAGTGATGCGCGGAATTTTTCAGTTTCAAGAACGGGAACTTTTTCCACGGGAACGGCACTGCCGTTGTCTATATTGATAAAAAGGGAATTATCCATTTCTCCACCTCCCTAAAACTGTATGATACAATAAATTCCGGCAAGAACGGGCAGAATTGCCAGCAGAGCCGGTATCAGAATCAGCCGTTCTGCCTTTTCCGCCGCCGCGGCAACGGGCGCATGTTCAACTTTGCCCATGCACATCTTAAGCGCGGTGGAGGTCATGCCGCAGAAAATCACAAAGAGCAGCAGCAGAACGATTCCGCCCAGAACCGGACCGGCACTTCTGATCAAAAGCAGCTCCGTCAGAAACAACGGACTCGGCGGCGCACCGCAGATCAACAGAATACTCACACACCAGATGAATCCCGTGACCGGCAGACATGAGAACATACCCGAAATCTCTGAACTCTTTGCCGTTCCCCAGGCAAGCAGAATATTTCCCGCCGTCAGAAACAGCAGCATTTTACAGGCGGAGTGTCCCATCACATGCAGAACTGCCGCATCATCACAGCCCAGTCCCCACAGAATGGCAAGTATTCCCATGTGTTCCACGCTGGAATAAGCAAGCATACGGCGGAAGTCCGTCTGTTTGATGATGAAACAGGCGGCAACTGCAAGAGAAATCACGCCCAATCCAATCAAATACTCCCGGCAGAACGGCAGAAGTTTGTCGGGCGCAACATTCATCACACGGATAATGCCCAGAAATGAACAGTTGACCAGCGCACCTGAAAGCAGTGCCGCAACCGGTCCGCAGGATTCACCGTAGGCATCGGGCATCCAGACGTGGAAAGGCGCAAGTCCCATTTTAAGTCCGTATCCGGCAAGACAGAACAAAAACGCCGCCTTGAACCACTGGGGATCAAGGGTGTTTTTAAGATCGGCGATCATCAGGAATCCCAAGCCCTCAGCATGACTTCCGGAAAAACGCATGGAAACGCCCAGCATGAACGTTCCGAACAATGCCAGACCGATTCCGACGGAACAAATCACCAGATATTTCCACATCGCTTCAATCGCAGACGGAGAACGGTGATAAGCAATCAGCGGCGCACTGGCAAGAGTTGTTGCTTCAACAGCCACCCAGAGCAATCCGAAATTGCCGGCAAACGCCACAAGACTCATCGTTGAAAGAAACAGACACAATACCGAACAGAAAATATGTTCGCGCATCGTGGAATACGCCGTTTCAAACTTCTGCGCCGCAGGAAGCCAGAAGAAAATATAAACGGATACGGCACAAAAGAGAACAGAACAAATCGCTGCAATCAATCCGGAATAAACATCCGTTACCAGCCAGTTTTTCAAACACTCCGGCATGGAGGAGGGACAAGCAAGCAGATAAACCATTCCCGCCAGATGACAGAAACCGGCAAGCAGCAGCAGACTGCGGATCAAAAGACTCTTGCGGCAGAAGAAAATCAGCAGCGCAAAAACTGCCGGTATCAATATCAGATAAAGTACAATCATTTCTCATTTCCTCCTGAAGTTTCACCCAGCAAAACCAGTTTATCCGAATCAATATGTTCAAAGGCGCGGTTGATACGCATCACCGCAATTCCCATCACAAAAACCAGAACAAAGACGTCAAGCAGGATTCCCAGCTCCACCGCCAGACCGCATTCAAGCATCATGCCCGTTCCGAAAAGGGCGATACCGTTTTCAAAAGTCAGAAAACCGATTGCCTGCGTAATAGCTTTTTTACGCGCCATAACGATAAACAATCCGGTAAAGACCACCGAAAAAGAAACCGGCAGAACCAGACGCAGACTGTTGCTTGAAGATTCCGGCAGAGAAAGGTGCGCCGAGAGCATGAATGCTCCGGCAATGCCGCACAACACAACAAGAAGTGAAACAGGGTAACTTACCAGAGGTTCAAGTTCACGTTTGACATCTGCTTTTTTCATGGCAAGGTAAAGCAGAACCGGCAATGCCGCCGCCTTGATGATGATGTTGAGCGCAGCGGCAACATACTGCTCAGTATGAATGTGTTCAGCAAGCAGAAGAGGCAATACGCCCAACAGCAGCCCCTGAAGGACCACGATACGGATGCAGTGAAGCATACGGCTGCACGCCGTCAGCATCAGACAGGACAACAGAAAAAATGCCATCACGATTTCAATATTGAGATTCATCTGACAACTCCTTCAAAAAAGACCAGAAAGAAGACGGCAAGCAGCGCCGTACAGAGCGCGCCGGTCAGCATCTGGGGGACTTTGAGAAAACGGTAACGCGCCATGCAGGATTCAGCACAGCCGACGATGACGGTCGTAAGAACGATTCCGGCAGTAAAAACCGAACTGTATTCCAGAAAACTCCACTCTCCGGCAGGCATGAGCAGCATGACGAAAAAGGAAACAAACAACCAGAGTTTCAATGCGCCCGCATAGAGAATAGCAGCAAGATCAGGACCGGCATAATCCAGAACCATCGCTTCGTGGATCATAGTCAATTCCAGGTGTGTATCCGGATCGTCCGCAGGAACGCGGCAGTTTTCAACCAGCAGAACCACGAAGAACGCACCGGCACACAGCAGAAGACTGGTGGCATACATACTGCCGGAAAATCCGGTAAAACTCAGCATCTCTGTTCCGCACCGTCCGGTCAGAAGAACGAGGAAGGCAATAATGGCAAAGATTGCAGCTTCAGCAAGGGCGGCAAAATGCGCTTCTCTGCTTGAACCCATGCCTTCAAAACTTGATCCGGTATCCAGTGCGCCGAAAATCATCGCCACACGCGACGTACCCAGAAGATAGAAGAAAAGGATGATGTCTCCGGTAAATCCCAGCGGAGAATGCTGTCCGCCGAAGGGCAGAAACAGCGCCGCACCGATCAGCGTTGCCAGAATGACGGCGGGCGCAAAAAACAGAACGCCGCCGCTGGTTGTTGAAACAATGCTCTCTTTACGGAGAAGTTTCACAAGATCATAATACAACTGAAAAACCGAGGGACCTTTACGTCCGGCAAAGAATGCCTTGACCTTGTTGATGATTCCCGGCAGAATCGGCGCAGCGGCCAGAGAAATCACAAACCAGATGAGCCAGAAAATAAACTTGTCTGTCATTTTCAAAATCCTCCCTTCATCAGAGTTCCCGCCCAGGGCAGCAGAAATCCCCAGACCAGCATAAGCACCAGTGCCGCTGTCATGATCAAAATATAAAAGTGCAGATACCCCGACTGCAGAAAGTTGAGTTTTGCCGCAAGACGGAAAAAGAATTTGAAAGATTTTTCCCAGAAAAATTCCATTCCCGGGTCGGCTGATTCTTCCTCAAAAGAGGATTTTTCAGGAAAATTTCCCTGCGGATGCGTGATTTTGCGTCTCGCCCCCGTAAGTCTCCCGCAGAAAAACACCAGAGGCTGAATGAAGGCACTGCCGGTATATTCCATACGGGCATCGGGTTTTGAAAAACCGCAATCCCAGGTGCAGGAACGGCGGATTTCTTTTCCGCGCGGCAGCAGACCTTTAATCAGTACAAGAAGGACAAACAATCCGGTAACAGCCAGAGAAGTCACGGCAACCATTTGCAGCGCACGGATCGCAGGATAAAGTTCCTGAATCCACTCTTCCGGCGCAAACAATCTTGCCGCCGCAGGAGTCAACACCGTCACCGCACATCCGCAAAGGAACAGCAGAAGCACCGGCAGACGCATTGAAAGCGGCACTTCAACCGCTTCAGCAGCCTCTTTGCTTCTGGGTTCACCGAGGAATACCGCACCGCCGACTTTGCAGAACGCCGCCGCCGCAAGTCCGCCGGTCAGGGCAAGCACCACGGGAACAGCAACGCCCGCAACCATGAAAAGCGGTTTGCCCGGTACCGTGAATGCGGCAAAGCCCGCAAGGTAAATCAGAAATTCACTGACAAAAGCGTTGAAAGGCGGAAGTCCGCTCAATCCGGCAGAATTCAGCAGAAATAAACTGCCGGAAACAGGCATTCTTTTGAGAAGTCCGCCCATTTTTTCCATTTCAAGAGAACCTGTGGCTTTCTGGACACTTCCGGCAAGCAGAAAAAGTCCGCCTTTGAGAAGTGCGTGGTTGAGCATGTGAAGTCCGGCTCCGGTAAAACCGCCGAAAATCATGGTAACATTTCCCTTGCCCAGCCCCAGCAGTCCCAGTCCGCAACCGAGGGAGATGATTCCCATGTTTTCAATACTTGAATAAGCCAGCAGCGTTTTGATATTGGTGCGGGGAAATGAAAGAATGATTCCGCCCAGACAACAGATAATTCCCAAAGCAATCAAAGTAAATCCGAACATTTCAGAGTAAGAGGCAACAGCATTGATACCCCAGCGCCAGATACCGTAAAATCCGAGCTGGATCATCGCCCCTGACATCAATGCCGACACCGGAGCCGGCGCCGCAGGGTGCGCCTCAGGCAGCCAGACGTGCAGCAGAGGGAAGCCGATTTTAAGTCCGAATCCGATCACAGCAAGGATGAAGAAAGCCTCCACTGAGGACGCCATCAGGAACATCCCCAGCAGAACCATGCCGCCCGCCTGACAGGCGAGCAGATAAATCCAGGCGGCACGCGCAACCTGACGGGATTTGTAATCAAATGCCACCAGCGCAAAACTTGCCAGCCCCATGATCTCCCACATCACCAGAAACGGGATGGGACGATTCATAATCGTCACCCCCAGCATGGCAGCAACTGTCAGGTTGAAGAAAAAATAATAGATTCCCGACCGCTGACTGCCGTGTCCCTTGAGATACTGCGGTGAAAACCAGGCTCCCGCCAGACCCAGTATCAGGATCGGAATGCGGAATAAGTTGACATAATCAGGCAGTCCGGCACAGACTGAAATTGCGGAAACAATGATTCCCGAAATCAGTCCGGCGCAGCCGATTGCCTGCGACAGCGCAGGGCGTTTCCCTGCTGCCAATGCTCCGGCGGCACCGATTGACATCAGCGCAAGAGCAACGGCATACAAATTTTCAAAGTTCACTTTACTCTCCTTATTGGTTCAGTCATCTTTTGCACCTGAAACAAAAAACCGTCCGGCAACAGGGGTTAAAACTCCCGGTCGGTGAACGGTTATGTAAATGCAGACGATTACATAATATAGCACCGGAACGCCGAAAAAACAATTCAAAAAAATACAACGGAGTTGTTTTATAAACGCAATCGTTTATATTGAAAGTAACGGGAAAAACGTTTCCCGTTTCAATAAAAGAGGAGAAATATTATGTCGCAGCAGCTCAAAGGCAGTGAAACTGAAAAAAATCTGTTGAAATCCTTTGCCGGAGAATCCCAGGCACGCAACCGGTATACCTATTTTGCCAGCCGCGCCAAAAAAGAGGGTTTCATGCAGATATCCGCCATCTTTGAAGAAACCGCCAATCAGGAAAGAGAACACGCCCTGCGCTTTTTCAAGTACCTTGAGGGCGGCACGTTAGCCATCACCGCCGAATTTCCCGCAGGTGCCATCTCCAATACCGCCGGAAATCTCGCCGAAGCCGCCGCCGGAGAATACGATGAATGGCACAACCTTTATCCCTCTTTCGCCGCTATCGCACGCGCCGAGGGATTCGGCGAAATCGCCAAAACATGGGACGCTATCTGCGTTTCTGAAAAACATCACGAAAAAAGATACCGCGCCCTGCTCAATAATCTGGATCAGGAACTCGTCTTTCAACGCCCCACGGAAGTCTTCTGGAAATGCCGCAACTGCGGATATATCCACTACGGAAATACCGCCCCCGAAGTCTGCCCCGCCTGCGTCCACTCAAAAGCCTACTTTGAACTCTTAAGCGAACCCTGGTGAGATGAACCGGGGGGAGGCGAAAAACTTTTTTTCACGGGAAATGATGTGCACCCCAAAAGTTGGACACAACTAAAAGGGTGCATTTTTTTATGAAAAAAAGAGCAAAAACAGTGTACTGTTATAGTGCAGAATTTAAAATTCGTGTTATT
>SUVX01000060.1 GCA_015061725.1 Lentisphaerota bacterium | reverse complement strand
GAAAGTAAAGTCTCTTCCGGCTTCAAAGTAGGTATTGGTAAGGTTCAGGACGTTTCCGTTGCCGCGGGTACCGGAGTAACCGGCCTGGAACTGAGGTCCGGCAGAGAGATCAGTTGTGTCGGTAAGAGTACCGGTCACGTCAACAACACCGTTGCCGTAAGCCATATCAAACTGGCCGTCGCCGTACCCCAGAACGACTTTACCGGTTTCGGAAACTGTAATCTTGTTGTTGGAGGTCCACTGCTTCAGAGAGAGAGCCTTGAGGGTACCGTCAATGACCAATTCATTGTTTGAAGTGGCAAAACCATTGGCAACGATTCCGGCACCTGCAAGGGTCACATTTTCCTCAATGGTCACAGAGGAGTTGTCGCTCATCTGATAGATGTTGAGGTTTGCACCATTCAGAGTGACAGTGACAGCTTCAGCGGCACCGATGGTCAGGTTCTGAGTGATATTGTAGGTTTTGGAAGTTGTCGTTTCGGTAATATCGCAGTCAATTTCAATACGGCTGACAGCGACATTCATTTCGGCAAAAGCAAGAGCATCTTCGAAGCTGGCAAAGGCGTTGATACCGGCAAATTTGCCTTCAGCGACTTCAGTACCGAATTCAACATCATACTGGGAGCCCACATAGAGAACGCTCACATCGGCGTTGGCAAGGATCACATCACCATCGGAAAGATAGTGAACGACGATGCCTTCTTCAAGACCATTGACAGTCACTTTACCTTCGAGGCTGGAAGTTCCGTTCAGGTCGATGACCTTGTTGATACCCTCAGTAAATCCAGTGGCATCAATGGTGATGGAACCGTCGCCATCCAGAGTGTTGGCGATGAAAGAGCTGGTGGCATCAAGGGAGATGGAACCGTTGTTGGTAAAGAGCGTATTGACAGTCAGCTGACTGGTGTTGTCAAGGGTGATATTTCCAACCATGTCGGCAAAAGTCGTGTTGATGTTGCCGCTTCCGGTAAGATCATTTGCCTCGGCATTGACCAACTTGTCAAGGGTGAATTTTGCACCATTACTCAAGCTGATTGCGCCGACATTGTAGAACTCAAGCGTCGCCCCGGCATTGGCGATCGTCAAATCAGAAGCATCGACCGTGATGGTTCCGGCGTTCAGACTGCCTTTACCGGCCCAATCATTCAAACCATTGTTCACCAAAGAGAAGTTCACTTTTGAACCGTTGGAAATATTGACCGTACCGGTATTTCCGAAAGCCGTCGCAGTGAAATCAGTGTTGTCAATGGTAACGGTTCCTTTGGCATGGTTGTTGGTGAAGTAATTATTGATCTCAACGACACTGTCTTTGAAATTCATTACAACTTCAGGAGCGTTGGCAGCATCGTAACCGGCTTTGGTCGGATTGACCGCAATTTTATAGCCGGAAACAACGTATGAATTTTCAAAATTCATCGTCATCTTGCCGCCGTAGACATTGTTATTTTTGGTCGTAACAGCACCGCTGCCATAGGTGAAGTAGGCATCCTTCACATTCATCACAGCTTCGCCGCCGCCGGTACTCAAAGACAATCCGTTCACACTCAAAGAAGCGGTCAAAGCTGCTTTTTCATCAGCAGTCAGAGCTTTGACATTTTCAATGCTTCCATTGATGTTCCACAGCGCATTGCTTCCAAATGCCCATCGACCGCCGGTGGCAGTCAATGAAGCTCCCGCGGCAACCGTAATCTTGGCACCGCTGGTGGAGTAGTTTGCGGCATTGATCGTATTATCGCCTTTGAAAGTCACACCATCCAGACCGAAAACATTGGAACCGGTATAGTTGATGTTGCTGCCAACCAGCGTGGCATTTTCACCGAAAGTAAGAGCATTGCCGGCAAGGTCGCGGATAACCAGCGTGCTTTCGCCGGAAACGTTGATCGTGCCATTGTTGGTAACAACACCCGTGTTCTGGGCATCTTTGATCACGCCGTCACTGACCAGCGCGCCGTTGGCAATGAACGAACTGCCGTCAACATTGATCGTTCCGGAGTTGATAACGTTACCGCTGATTTCCAGAACAGAGCCGTTTGTAAGATTCAGCTCGGCAGTTGCGCTGTTCAGGCGCAGTTCGCCGTAGCCATTGGAAACAGGATTGTAATGCCAAACGCCATCAGCGCCGGTTCCCAACTGGATAAGAGAGTTATCGGCAGTGATTGAACCGTTGTCACGGATATAGAAGCCCTGGTAGGAAGCAACATAAGAATCATTGATTTCAATATCGCCCTTGACATTACGGGAGTACTGCAGGAACATCTGACGGTCGGCAAGTTCAGCACCGGCAGCCGTGAAATCTTCGCTGCCGTTGATGACAACTTTACTTCCGCCGTCGATCTGCAATTCTTCTTTGTAAACGTTGAACTGACTTCCGGCTTCAACTGTCACGGTGCTGTTGGAAGAAACCTTGGCATTATACAAACTCACCGCAGAGTTACCGTCAATCACGGTATCAACGTCAATAAAAAACGCCTTCTTGGCTTCGGTCGCATTCAGAGTGAAACCATCAAAGGTCAAAGTAACATCACCTTCAGCATTGGCATCCTTGGCAAAGTAAACCCAGCCGGAGGCACTTGTCCAGGTGACGTTGCCGCCGCTGATCGTAAGATTCTCAGTCAGAGAAACAGTGGTATTGGCAGCAGGACCGGCCTCTGTGATATCCCCGGCAAGAGAAATCTCTCCGGTCTCCGCAGCAATATTTTTCAGCGCCTCGGCAAAACTGTTAAAAGCGTTCAAGCCAAAATATTTACCTTCGGCAATTTCTTCACCGAATTCACCCTTGAAGCTGCCGTCAACAAAGAGGGTGGTCTTATCCACATTGGCAAGAAGCACATCGCCGTCAGCCTGTGTGAAAACATTGATTCCGGCTGCTGCCAGCTCTTCAACGGTCAGAGCCTTGCCTGCGGCATCAACATAGTTGAGGGTAAGACCGGCTGCCGGAGAGGTAAGATCAATAATCTTATTGACGCCGCTGAAGTTTTCAAGATCAACGGTCACGGTGATCGCCTTGCTGCCTGCATAGGTATCTGCAATAATAGTGGAAGTGGCATCCATTGCAATACTGCCGGTCTTGACAGCAATACTGCCAAGCTGTTTCACACTGTTGCCATCAATAACCATTGCATTATAAGAACCGTCAGCAAATTGAGAAACATACACTGAGGCAGTGGTCGCATCTGCAGCAACTGCCACATCAATGACAACGCCGTCGTCTTCACCTTCAGCAGTCATTGAAAGTTTTACAGTACGTTCAGAACCCGCAGTAAGTCCGGTAATGGTGATTGCACAGACGTTGGCAAGGTCACTTGCCTCAAGGGTTGCATCTCCGGTCAGGACGATGGAACCGGAGTTCTTCACCGTGTCAAGCGTCAACACTTCGGAATCAGCAACGGTCACACTTGAAGCTGAATCAACAGTCATGTGCATACCGAATTCGTCATCGTTGATAACAGTGGTGTTGTTGCCAAAGGTCACATCGGCGCCGTTGGTGAAGTTCAACTGAACATCAGCATAGGTACCGACACTGCCGAGGTAGATATAAGCATTATCAAAATCAGCTTCGGCGTTATCCACATTGAAAACACCTGCCGCAACGAAAATCACAGTATCATTGTAGGCAACTTTTGCCTCCTGATTGACCATGAAATATCCGGCAGAAATCTGGGCATCAGCTCCGGGTTTGACACCGCCGCCCCAGCTTCCGGTGAAGATCTCTCCGGGAGCGCCCGCATCTTCGGCGCGGCTGCCCTGAACGGTCAGACTGCCGCCCATCACGCGGAAAGCCTCGCCGGCAGCAAAAGCCTTACCGGTTGTTCCGATGGTGGTATTGGCATTGTTCAAAAGAATCTGATAGGCACGGAAAGTACCGTTGATTTCCATATCATATGTTTTCTCAGCATCAACCACATTATCAAAGGCATTGTTTTCGCCGCCTTCGTTGGGGTTGGTATTGAGGAAGTAATACATATCCTTATTATAAGTAACGTCAGCACCCTCAGCAATAACCATCTTGGCGGCACCGGCTTCGGCAACGGCTTCAGCCTCGTTGACATCAGCAAAGGCGTTGAACCCTAAAAGAAGATCTGCAGGAACACTGTTTGCAGTAAATTTATCAGAAACATAAATAGTTTCCGCACCGGTACTGCTCTGGAGTACACCGTCATCGTATACATTATAGCGCAAGCCATCATCTGTATCGATCAAAGCCTTGAGAGTACCCTCACTCTTTGCAAACAAATCAGTAATATCATTATCTGCACTGCTCATACCTTTAACAATAATACGTCCGGCTTCGTTGGCCTCTGTGGTCGTACCATTCTTATTAAAGAGCAATTCAGACTGCGACATAGCGGCATCGGAAAAGTTGACTTCAATATCGGAAACGCTCCATTTGGTTCCACCTGCATTGCGCTGCCAGAGAACACCCCATTTTCCCTGTTCAGAAGCAACTTCAGTCAACGCGGAATCAATATTGAATTTGGTGTTTTCGATGGCAATAGCGTTGTCATTTGAACGGACACAGTAAAAACTGTCCCCTACATTGGCATCTGTAACAGTGCAGTCAAAGGTACAATCCTTGATCGTCACAGAGTTTCCACTCTGGATATTGACTCTTGACTCATCAAAAGTACAATCCTCCAGCAAGAGATTGGTTCCGAAATTTCCGGCACTCTGAATTCCTGCATTTTCAAATGTGGTTCCGGTAATGGTGGCTCCATTGTCAACATTGGTGCCCAAGATACCATATTCACCATCGCCAATCACTTTGCAGTTTGTCATGGTAAAATCATTGACCTGCTGAATGTCAATACTGTGCTTGTCATCTGCTGCCTGATCAAAGATGATGTTTTCAAAGGCAACATCGGCATCCCACTTCTTACTGCCGACACGCTTTTCATAGTAACCGATGGTGAAGAGACCGGTGAAAGTCACTTCGGCGCCCTCTGCCGCAATAAATTTGAGATTTCCTTTCTGTTCCATCGTTCTGGCATCAAGGGTAATGTCCTCTGCATAGGTTCCGGCTGCAAGGATAATGGTGGTTGCGTCAGTAGCGCTTGCAGCAGCAACAGCATCATTGATTGTCTGATAAGTCTGACCAGACCCAACGTAAAGTGTGTTAGCCATAAATCAACTCCTTTTTTAAATTGTTTTGTTTTATATGTTAATTTTTAATTAGTTTTTCTTTCTTTATTTATTTACCCCGCAACAGGGTCGAGAGTTGGGATTTTTTGGGAGTTTTTGGGAGTTTTTGGGAGTTTTTAGGAAGTTGCTCTCAGAAGCTCTCAGAAAACTTTTCTCAAAATTTCCCAAGATTTTCCAAGATATCCCAAGATATCCCACTCTCATTCTCATTCCAGTTTTCTTGCTCCGGTTCGCATTCTCATCATCTTTTCTCTTACACCACCTTCGGTCAAAAACTTTTTCTCCAAAGCTGCGATTTGCCGTGTCAGTAAAAATTGCGCCTGGCAAATCACGGTTATTATGATGTTTGCAACAATTTCCGCTGAACGCGTTTCCACAAACTCCCGATAAACTTCATAACCGCCATCTTTGATACGGCATAAATTCCGTACAAAAACGACTTCCCGCGCATCCTTTTCCCAGATCTTCAACTTGCGGGTTTTCAAGTAATCCAGATAGTCTTCAAGCAGCTCGCCCAGACTCGCCAACGCAACGGTCGTAAGAAACAACTCACTTCTTTTGCTGCCCGAAGATGCCAGCGCCCCTTCTACAATGTTCTGCTTGCAGCTCCTCGCCGCCTGCACCATCTGATCAAAGGTACGGTCTTAAACCGTTTGCCCCTTTAAACGGGAGCTTTCGGGAAGTTGCTCTCAGAAGCTCTCAGAAAACTTTTCTCAAAATTTCTCTACTCTCTTTTCAATCAGCCCAGGTAAAAAAACAAAAAGCACCGCACCAGCTGAATATCATTCAGCAGTACAGCACTCTTTTCTTTCACCATATTTCACAGACTTAAAGCCCGAATAAATTTTTCTCACAGTCTCAACCCTCCGGCAAACGACAGAATCACATTCCTTGCGGCAAAACAGCGTTCACACCGCGCCGGAAAACTTCGGAAATGCGCCTTGAACCTGCGTTTTGAAAACGCCCAATTCCGGCGCACCACAGCAGCAAAACCGGCAACCTTCTCTGCGACGACCCGGTAAAGCGTGCAGACCGCACCGCCGACACGGATCAAATCAACCGCAGACAGGGAAGGACCATCAAGGACAACACAGACGGAGTCTGCAGAACTCCGCCCCGCCCCGGATGCAACAGAGTACGCTCCCGCCGTCTGTTTTTCAGCGTCCTGAATCACAGACCCGGAGACAGAAAAAGAACATGACAAATCAACGCATCCAGTCGCGGCTGCGTTCAAAATCACATTGTCATTTTTTGTACTCATTTTTCTCCTTCCCTCTCTTCCGGAGGTATCAACTACGTTGAGAATATAACTCTTTTCCACGGATTTTGCAATGTTTTTTTATAAAAAAAAACGTTTTTTTCGCATTTTTCCATGCAAAAAACAGATTTTTCCGTCCAAAACCTCCGCGATTTTGAGATTTCCCGGTTGCAAAAAAAGTACCGGCATGATATATTTACGCCGTTTCCGGACAACTTTCAAAACGGAGAAAATCAAAAAAATGAGAAAAAACTATCTTCATCTGGACTTCAAAGGCATCTCCCCCCTTGCCCCCGCATGGCTCCAATACCTTGAGCATTTTCACAACCTCGGATTCGACGGCATCATCCTCGAACTTGACTGCAAATACGCCTGGAAAACATGGCAGGGCGCAACACTTGATCACTACTCTGAGAGCGACATAAAATCCATGATTTCAGCCGCTAAAAATATGAACTTTGAAGTCTCTCTTCTTATTCAAATTCAGGGGCATCTTGAATGGGCGCTTGACAAAGAAAAATACGCCTCTTTAAGAGAAAAAAACTTCATCAACGAAATCTGCCCCTGCAACCCTGATGCCGTTCAAAAAATCGAAGAGTGGATCGATGAGGCAATCCAACTCTGTCCCGATGCACCTTATCTGCACCTCGGCGGAGATGAAGTATGGCACTTATGCACTTGCGACAAATGCAAAGAACACGCCAAAGATGCTGTTGACCCCAAAATGGCAATTTATCTTGAACACGCCAGACGCTGTTGCGAAAAGATCGTAAAACACGGCATGCGCCCCATGCTCTGGTCTGATATGTTTGTCAGCAGAAAGTGTTATGAGCCAATCAAGACTCTTCCCGGAGAAACGATAATTGTCAATTGGAGTTATCACGAAAAAGCACCTTTTCCAGGTTTAAAAGAACTTCAACAAACAGGATATGAAATCTGGGGTTCTCCTGCCATCAGATGCGGCTGGGGTCCTGATTACCTGTCAGGTATTTACGATGAAAAAGGTGTCGCAGACAGAATTGCCAATATCAAACAATGGCAACAGACAGGAATCAATCTTCTCAATACCGTCTGGGGACGTCCTTCAAGTTTCAATTTTCTCTATCCGCCGTACCACTGTTTTGCCGATGCTTTTGCCGCCGCCGGAAGAGACGGTGAAACGTGGAATGCAGCAGGAGATGATTTCTTCGCCGTTCAAACCCGGCAATGGCGGGAACTGGAAAAAGAATACCATCAGCTCCAGCAGAAAGGTCTGCTGATTTTCAAAATGAGCACCGCCCTCAACCGGGTCGCAAAATACATCGGACGGCGCCCCGGTCTCTTCTGTGCAGACTGTATGAAACCCTCAGAGAAATTACAGGAGGAAATCGAACAGTTCAGAGAAACACTGATGGACTTCTTTTTGCAGAACGGTCTTTCTGATGCAGAGGAATTCATTGAGGAACGTCTTGCCATGCTGACGCCGCCGATGGATCCTCCGGAAAATCCTGAGCGCGAAAAAAGCGAGGAACTCTGACACCGCACTGTTTCTGAGAAAGGGTGAAGGGAACCGGGGGAGGCGAAAAACTTTTTTTCACGGGAAAAAAAGCCGAAACGTCGGCTTCGGTATATTGCCTCCCCCGCCCCCCCCCTTTGTCCCGCCGCAGCCTTGTGCGGAGGCGGATCCACTTTTCAAAAAAAGCGGCGTATTTTGTTGAGAGACATTTTGAAGTTCTGTCAAAAAAAACGGCATTGGATGAACCGGGGGACCTGATGGACAAAAATGGACTTTTCGGCATTACTGCAAAAAGTAAAATCGCCCGGCGGAACCCTGAGTCCGGGTTTTTCTTCAGGATTTTGTTTATAAACAAAAAAATCCGCTTGATTTATTCACGCTTGCTTGCTACATTAATACCTGATTGATAACAATAATAAATTCATACAAGAGGATTTTCAGTTGCGATATCTCCGGATAACGCAATTTTGAAACTTCCTTTTCAAGGAAAGGACATATATGAGCAGCACGCCTCAGGAAAACTTCACAGGCTTGCAGTGTCTTCAAATGCTGCTGTCGCAAACCCGGCGCAACGTTAATTTCATGGCACTGATTTCAGATGAAGTTCAAAAGGAATTTCTCAAAGACAACAACGGTATAATCACAAAAATCGCAGATGAACAGCAGCTGCGCCCGGAACCGGTTGACGATATCAACAACCTCTCAAACTACAACGGACCTGTGCTTGCACATCTGAACACCGGCAGCTGGATTCTCATTATCAACAGCGCACAGATTTTTTCAAGTGATAAAATCGCCATCTTTGATCCGTCGATCCCCGCTGAATCCAAACAGCTGCTCGTCCCCAAAGATCAGCTGCTTTCACGGGTCACAACCAACAACATCGTTTTCAGAAATCTCACTCAGGTAGATTCCACCAAACAAACCAAACTCTATGCCTTTTCTGCAATCGCCGGACATCACAACTCCCCCGTTGATCTCCGCGAAATCATGCACGAATACGCTGTCGGCGAAGAAGAGGTCTCCGATCTGCTTTTCAAACAAATCGTCAACGACCGCGGATTCAAATTAAAAACCATCCGCCAGTCCTGGGATAAACTCCTGCACAGCGAAACCGTTTTTCCCTGCATCGTTGAAAAACCGAACGGTAAATATGCCATCATCTGCGGCATCCGTAAAAAAGACGATCAGCAGGAAATCGTCATCGTTGATCCGGAGCAGCAGAACAATGGTCCCTCCGGCAAATTCATCTTTCTCGGCAGAGAGGATTTTGAAAAAAATTACACGGACAAACTCACCCTGCTCAAAAAAATCTACAAACTTTCGGACGAAAGCCAGCCGTTCTCCCTGCGCTGGTTCATTCCGGAATTCATCAAGAACAAAGCCATTTTCGGACAGATCATCCTGATGGTCGTTCTTTTGACGATTTTCTCTCTGGTCGTGCCGCTGTTCTTCCAGATCGTTGTTGATAAAGTCCTTGTCAACGCCGCTTACAACACTTTGAACGTGTTGGGTGTCGGTATTCTGTGCGTGATTCTTTTCAACACGCTGACAAGTTATATCCGCAGTTATCTGCTGCTTTTTGCAACAAACAAAATCGATATTTCAACTGCCACAAAGACATTCACACATCTCATGCGTCTTCCGGTAGACTTCTTCGACAAAGTTCCCTCCGGCGTGCTTTTGAAACACATGCAGCAGACTGAAAAAATCCGCGGATTCCTCTCCGGCAATTTGTTCTTCACGCTGCTGGATATCTTTGCGCTCTGTATCTTCATCCCGTTTCTGATGTTTTACAGCATGACACTGACCTTTATCGTGCTGGGATTCTCTGCCCTGATGGCTCTTGTCATCGCCTGTCTTATCAAACCTTTCCAGAGACGTCTGGATGAACTTTATCAGGCTGAAGGAAAACGCCAGAGCATGCTGGTTGAAGCCATCCACGGTATCAAAACCGTCAAGTCTCTTGCGCTGGAACCTGTCGAAAGAAAAATCTGGGACGACTCCACCGCTTACGCCATCAAGTCCTATTTCCGTGTCGGCAAAATTTCAATGACCGCACAGAGCATCAGCCAGATGCTCGAAATGATGATGACCATCTGCGTCATCTGGATCGGCGCTCATCTGGTCTTTGATCACGTTATCAGTATCGGTGCGCTGATTGCGTTCCAGATGCTTGCAAACCGCGTTACCGGTCCGCTGGTCAAGATTGTCGGACTCATCCACGAATATCAGCAGATCGCCCTCTCCGTCCGCATGCTCGGCGTTGTCATGAATACCCCCCCGGAACCCGCAGGCGGCGGTGTCCGCAATGCACTCAAAGGCGGCGTCGAATTTGAAAATATCACCTTCCAGTACGGTCCGGATCTGCCGCAGGTCATCAAGAATTTCTCCCTCAAAGTCAATCCCGGAGAAACCATCGGTTTCGTCGGACGTTCCGGTTCCGGTAAAACCACACTCACCAAACTGCTCCAGGGACTTTATCCCGTAACTCAGGGGTTGCTCAAAATCGACGGTATCGACATCCGCGAAATTGACAAAACCCATCTGCGCCGCAATATCGGTGTGGTGCTTCAGGAAAACTACTTCTTCAGCGGAACAGTCCGCGCCAACATCAGTCTGCCCAAACAGAACGCAAGTCTGGAAGAAATCATCTACGTTGCGAAACTTGCAGGAGCCGATGAGTTCATCCAGAAACTCCCGCGCGGATATGATACGGTCCTTGAAGAAAACGCCGCCAACCTTTCCGGCGGTCAGAAACAGCGTCTGGCAATTGCCCGCGCCCTGCTGACCAATCCGCCGATCCTGATTTTTGACGAGGCAACCAGCGCACTTGACCCCGAAAGTGAAAACGTCATCCGCAAAAACCTCAAGGCAATCGCCCGGGGCAGAACAGTTCTGATCGTTTCACACCGGCTTTCGATCATCAACCACGCCGACAAAATCATCGTCATCGACAGCGGCGTTCAAACCGAATGCGGCACCCACAACGAACTGCTGGCCAACAACGGTATTTACAGCGAATTCTGGAAACAGCAGATGAACCATGAGGATTGATAAACTATGAAAGACAATACACCGCAAAATATCGTGGAATTTCAGCCGGATGCTCTGGAAATCAGAAATGAGCGTCTCTCCCCCTTTATCAGATTCTGTGTCTGGCTGCCGTTCATCATTGTTCTGCTCGCCATCATCTGGGGAATCATTGCAAAAGTTGATGTCGTTGTTCAGGGCGGCGGCAAACTCGTTACAAACGAGTCCACGATCGTCATGAAACCCCTTGAACGCTCCGTTATCAAAAAAATCAATGTCAAAATCGGCGATATCGTCAAAAAAGATCAAATCCTGATAACCTTTGACCCGACAATCAACAAGGCAGAGGCAGACCGCCTCAACAACGAGATTCTGGCTCTGGATGCCCAACTCAAACGCCTGCGGGCAGAATTTCTCAAACAGCCCTACTCCGGCGGAAAAAACCAGTTTGAAAAATGGCAGTATGCCATCTACAAACAGCGTCAGGAATACTACAAAGAAAGAATCAGTTATTTCAACGAAGCTCTGATGCAGGTCAAAGCCTCCATCAAGAGCAGAAAAGACAACCTGCAGAGTCAGAAAGAACGTCTTGCCGCCGTCCGCCAACTGGAAAATATGTTTAAAACGCTGCACTCCAAACAGGCGGCTTCGTTGAAAGAGCTGATTCAGATGTCCATTTCACGCATGGAAATGGAGGCTTCTGTTGATGAACTTGAAAATGCCATTCTGGAACTTAATCACCGTTTGGGAACCACAAAAGCGGAACTTAATTCCTTTATTCAGGAGTGGCGCAATCAGCTTTCTGAAACAATGGTGACTGTGGACAGAAATCTCACCTCCGTCAAAAAAGAATATGACAAAGTTGCCCGCTTGATCGAATACGTCTATCTGCGTGCGCCCTGTGAAGCAGTCGTTCACGAAATCGCCTCATTTTCCCCCGGCTCCGCCGTGCAGGAGGCTGAAGCCCTCATCACCTTGATCCCCCTCGGCAAAACCATTGAGCTTGAAGGTGAAATCCGTCCTCAGGATATCGGCAAAGTCAAAGTCGGTTCAAAGGCAAGAGTCAAACTGACCGCCTATCCTTTCCAGAAATACGGAACCCTTGACGGCGTGGTCAGAACAATCTCTGAAAACACCCTCCAGAAAGGACAGGAACCTCAGAGTGCCTACTACCGCGCCCGTATCCTCATCAGCGGCAAACTCAAAAATGTGGACTCAAACTTCCGTCTGATCCCCGGCATGGAAGCTCAGTGCGAAATCAAATGCGACCGCAGACGTGTCATCACCTACGTTCTGTATCCGCTGATCAAAGCTCTGGATGAAACGGCTAAAGAACCGTAATTCAAAATTTCAATGCCCAAAAAGACTTGCAGCGTTCCTCAAAACCTGCAAGTCTTTTTTATTTTTCTGAAAACGGTCAGCAGAAAATCATAACCAGTAAGCCGATGGCGATGATAGCAACGCCGATAACTTTTGTCCAATAGGACTTTTCATGAAGAATCGTAACTCCGGCAATGAATCCGACCGGAAGACTGATCTGGCGGAATGCCTGAAGATAACTTACATTACTGACGTATCCCATGGCAAAAAGAACAAGTCCGTAAGCCGAAGAACTGCAAATTCCGGCAATAACAGGATACAGCGGACGTTTCAAAAGATTTTTAAAACACGTCCATTCTTCCCTGCAACAACTGATAACAGCAAGTTCCCCCCAAGCTAATCCGAATTCTATCAGGAACAAATATCCCAGAGTGTCCGCAACGGAAATTTTACCGGATATATCGCGGATGATTTTGATGGCAGAACTGTCAAAGATGGTATACATCGTTGTCCCCACCGCCCCCATCAGGATAAAGATGATAACCGAACTGCAATAGGCTTTAAGTGAAAATCCTTTAAGTGATTTTAACGGCATGAGAAAACATCCGCCGGTAATCAAAAGCATTCCCGCATAATCCCACAAATCCAACTGTTCCCTGCCAAGATTGAAAAAAGTGGTCACCAGAGCCACCATCATCACCGGCAGAGCCCGCACCACAGGATAGACCAGAGAAATATCACTCTTCTTATAACCGTATGCAAGACCGGTCATATAAATAATTTCTCCGGCGATACTCCCTGCCGCCAACAGATAAAAACTCAAAGACAGTTGAGCCAAATGAATATCCGAAGCAATGAAAAACGGCAGCCAGATCACCGAGGCGGTAAAAGACATAAGCGAATAAAATGCAAGAGACGGTGTCGTTCCCTTTGAAAGCATATTCCAGGCAACGTGGAGAAACACCGAGACAAAAATCAAAAGAAAAGCAATCAAAGTCATTTACGAATCCCCTGTGATCAATCCTGCCAGATCAATTTCGTGACCGTGTCTGCAATGTCCTGACGGGCAGCTATGCCGTCATCATGAGGTCCGAACAAATTGGTAAGAACGATACAGAATCTGCCTTTTTTTCCATCAACCCACATGGATTGTCCGCTGGAACCGCTGTGAAAAATGGTCCCGTCGGAGAAAATACCGGGAATCAGTCTCCGGGTCATATCCCAGCCGAAAGAACGGCAGCGCGAGGCATTGGGCATATAGTTGCAGAACATCTCTTTTTTAGCGATATCCGTAGCGAATACGCCCTGCCCGCCGCGCAGAAGCATTCGGGCATAACGCGCCATATCAACCGCTGTCGTAAAAATACCGGCATTGCCCATCGCCCGGGGCTGAAAATTTCTTGCCCAGCGGTCAAAAATCACCGCAGGATCACTGTCCACACAACGGCTGTGGATGACCAGACGTTCACGGACATGTTCAAGCGGCGTTGCCCATGCCGTATCGGACATACCCAGCGGTTCAAAGATATTTTTACGGGCAAATTCGTCCAAGCCCTCTCCGGAAAGTTTTTCGATGATAAACCCCATGAAGTGATAGTTGACGCAGCTGTAATAAAATTCCTGCCAGGGTTTGCGGAGAAACGGGGAGTGCAGCATGCGTTGAACAAGTTCATCAGGCTCAACGCCCAGCGGATAATCCGGTTCAAGTCCGGAAAAATGAGAAGCCAGCATTCTGAAATCGACCGGTTCCGGCATGTTTCCGGCATATTCCGGCAGGTAATCGGTAAAGGGACGTTCAAGTTCAAGTTTGCCCCGTTCCGCCAACAGCAGAATACCTGTCGCCGTTCCCAGCGGCTTGGAAATACTGGAAATATCAAAGACGGTATCCGTACTCATGGCACGTCCGGTATTTCTGTCTGCCAATCCCTGCGTATGACAGAACAAATCTTCTTTTTCAGTTCCCGCCAGAACAACAGCGCCGTCAAAAATGCCGCGCCGGATATACTCATTTATTTTTTGCTGATACATCGTTTTCTCCGGTATTATATCATTGTTATATGAGGAATATACCCCTGAAAAAAATTTTTTCAACCGGAACAAACACCGTACATAAAAAAACAGCATATTTTTTCAAATATCACCTGAAACGGCATTGACTTTTTATTCCAACAAGTATATATTAACCAAATGACAGAAGTTGAAACCATTTAAAGAATTGAAAGGGGGTGAAAAAGTCATGGATACCGAAGTCAGCGTAAAGAAAGGTGAATTGATCGATCGCGCCCTGCGTCGTCTGAAAAAGAAACTGGACAAAGAGGGTACTCTCAAAGAACTGCGCAATCGTCGTCACTACGAGAAACCCAGCGAAATCAAACGCCGCGAAGCCAAACAGCGTCGTCACTGATGAGCCAGGACAAAGGATCCGGAAGATACATTCTTCCGGATTTTTTGTTTTAAAAGGCCTCAAAAAGAGACGTTTTTACAGTTTTACGCTTGAAAAAATCTCTGTTTATCTGTATCTTATGAAAAAGTGATTGTATAAATCATTAACGTAAAAAACAAAAGAGAAATTCAGTTGACTGTAAAAATATGTTTGAACACTTGACATTAAAACTTTTAAAATCCACCGGAATGCCGGCAGGTGTGCTGCTGACAGTGTTTTGCCTCTGCGGATGCGGAGAACCTGTTCCTCCGCCGCCGACAGAAAAGGCTGAATTAGTCACCCGTTTTTTCACCAGCATCAGCAGCAAAGATGTCAATTCCGCAATGCGGCAGGGCGTCAAATTGCGTTCCCTTGACAAACATAATGAAAACATCATCCGTCTGGTTGAAATCCAGCAGTGCAACTCCTATATCGAAACGGCTCAGAAAAAACTCAATTCAGGAGACGTTGACGGTGCAATCACTGTTCTCAGAAAAGGTGTTCAACTGCACCCTGAAAACGTTGCGCTCCGGGAAATGCTGCCAAGAGTCCGTCAGTTGAGGAATGCAAAAAAATTGATACGCGGAATGAAATCCGCCACAACTTCAATTGCCATGCGCTCAGCTTTAACAGCTGCAAAAATCGGCTTGTCCTTAAATACGACACCCGCCTTGCAAAAATATTTTGATCAATACGAAAGACGGATCGAAGCAGTTGAAGTCAAAGAAAAAGCTGAGGCTGAAGCCAAAGAAAAAGCTGAACGGGAAAAAGCCGAAAAAGAAAAAGCCGAAAAAGAAAAAGCTGAACGCGAAAAAGCTGAAAAAAAAGCGCCGGAAGAACCGAAACTTCCCTCCGTAGATAAAAAGTGAAAAGACTGATTCTTTTATTATTGTCCGGGCTGTTCTTCTATGCAGGAGCAGCCCCTTTGATTCCGTTGCCTGAAACCACAGCAACGGTGGATGGAGTCCGTATCCCGGCAAGCGTGATCCGGGACGAATGGAATCGCATTACGCAGGAACTGCCGGACAATATTCCTCCGGAATCTCCGGAAAGAATTTACAGAAACCTGACTGAACAATACATCTGGAAGCGCGAAATAAGAGAAATGCTTGCCGAATCCGGTCAGAAAATCAATAGAGAAACTGCGGAAAAATTTCTCAAACTCCAACAAAAAAAGTATTCATTCAATGCCGGAAAAATTTCTCCGGAAAAACTCACTCAACTGCTTAACTCTCCGCGCTTTCAATTAAAAAGTGCCATTCATTTTTATCTCAACTCCACGGTTCCGGAAAAACTTCAGGTCAACCGGACGGAAGTTGAAAACATCTACCGTTCCATGCCTGAAAAATTCAAAGTTCCCGGAAAAGAAAACTGGGGGCTCATAGAAGTCAGGGAGCGTCAAAATGCTGAAACAGTCCGGGCATTGCTGCTGCAGGGCAGTTCCTTTGAATCAGTTGCGAAACGTTTTTCTCCCCAAGGAATCAAAAGCCCCCTGCCCCGGGAGTTGATTGAACAAGGTAAAAAGATGAAAGTCAATGAGATTTCTCCCGTCATAAAATCAGAAAACGGCTGGATCGTCGCAAAATTACATTCAAGAGAAAAAAGTTCAATAGTACCGCTTGAAAAAGTTTATTCACAGCTTGCTCTGGAATTGGAAGATGCAAAAGAAAGCGCCGTCCTGGCAGAAATTCTGCGGCAACGTCTTTCGCGAAAAAAAATCATCTATTTTCCGCTGAAACAATAAACGATTGTTCAATACATCTTCAAAAAATTGAAATTCGGTTTGATTTTGCTCCTGCTCAGATGTAAGTTATATAAGAAAACATTTTTTTTCATTATCCCTATAAAATAAAAAACAGGTAAAAATTATGAAAATCAAATTCGGAACAGCCCGCAGCTGCACCAATCCGGAACTGCCGATTTCTCTGGCAGGTTATTTCAACAGACGCCCCTGGACTCACGTTCTTGATGACATTGAAGTCCGCGTTGCCGTATTTCAGGATGGCGGTGCTTACAGCGCCATCATTCAGTTTGATTTGCTGGCAATCAACAGCAAACTCTACAAATATATCTTTGATGCCATCAAAGCCGCCGGTATGAAGGACTTTTCTTCAAAAAATGTTCTGATCTGCGCGACCCACAGCCATACCTGTCCGGATCCCTACACCGATAAAAACAGTATGGAATACTGCCGCTTCATCGCAAAGAAAGCTGCGGAATCCCTCAAGGCGGCAATCGCCGATCTCCGCAGCGGTGAAGTGTTTTACACCATGGCACAGGATGCCCGTTTCCAGTTCAACCGCCGTTACTGGATGAAAGATGGTTCCGTTGTGACCAATCCCGGAAAACTCAATCCTGAGATTGACCGTCCCGAAGGCGCCATCGACCCCCAGATTCCTGTCATCGCCATCAAAACGGATAAGGGTATTGAACTTATGCTGACCAGTATTGTCAACCACACCGACACCATCGGCGGCTGCGGTGTTTCTGCAGACTGGCCCGGTTTCATGCGCCGCAAAATTGAACCGCAGCTGGCTCCCGGCGCAATGCTGATGCCCCTGATCGGTGCCTCCGGCAATATCAACCATTTTGATGTTTCCACCGACATGGATCAAACCTGCTACGATGAACCCAAACGCATCGGAGAAGGCTACGCTGAAAGCGTTCTCAAGGTTCTGGATACTTTAACTGCCGCCCCCGGCAAAGGTATCAAAGTTGCGACATTGAAAGTCAGATCTTCTCAGCGCATTGTCGATCCGGCAGAAGTTGCAGAAGCAAGAGCGACTGTCAAAAAGTTCGCGGATGTGGATATTTCAAAAGTCGGTGCTGAAGTTGACTTGACAAGTGAAGACCTCGCCAAAGGGGCCCCCTTCGCCCTCAAATTCTTTGCGGTCAAACTGCTGGAACTGGTTGACGAACCCAAAGTTCCGAACTTTCTGCTGACAAAATTCGAGTTCGGTTCTCATCTTGTTATCGCCTCTCTGCCGAGTGAACCCTTTGTTGAAATCGGTCTGACTGTCCGCAGATCCGTCTTCCGTGACAAGTTCTGCATGATCACCTCTCACGGCAACTACAACGGCGGCAAGCAGTTCGCCAGCGGTTACATCCCCAACTCCTGGAACTACGGACGCGGCGGTTATGAAACCACTCCCAGAAGCAGCGGCTACGGTATTGACACCGCCGACGCTCTGATTGCCGGTTGGAGAAAACTGGCTCTCAAGTAATTTTTGAAAGCAATATAATTCCGTAAAAAAAAACAAGCGGCGGGAAAAATTTTCCTGCCGCTTGTTTTTTTTAACGTTTTAATTATTCATCCGCAGACAGCTCAAGAACCGTAAAATCATAGGGTTCCAGATTAAGTTTGATCTGCCGGTCTTTGAGTTCAAGAGCCTTGCCGGAAGAGGCGTTTTTAACTTTGACATTTTTCAGATCTGCCGGAATTTTAAGCGTAAATGCCTGTTCTTCAAACTGGGCATTTGAAACCAGCAGCAGAAAACGTTGAGGTTTAGCTGTCGGCATATAAGGATCATGCTCAAAGTGCTTTTCGTAATATCCGACTTTGACAGCAGGAACATCGGCGATGAAACGCTTGTTTTCCCAATAGGGAACAAACTCAACTTTTTCAGTTGAATTTCCGGAAACACCGAATTTTTTTCTGATGTTGTCAAAAGCATGGATTTCCCGGGCATCGCAGAAAAGAGCCCAGTAAAGCATATCAAATTGAATGGTATAGCAGAGCATGGTCCGGGTACCTCTGGTCAATTCCGGAAAATTCTTGCGGTTGGCTCCGCGCAGCTCAGGAAGAAGGACCTGCGGCATACCGTATTGACGGTAAAACTCTGTTTTCAAATTGTCGATATCGCCCCAGATGTGAGCATAATAGAAATCTCCGTCAGGAGAGGCATCGCGTTTTTCAGGATCTCTGTACCAATAGAAGAAATCCTCTCCGAAAAGGACAAAATCAAAAAATACCAGAGAGGGGAAGAAACGGATGGCGCTGTTATGAGCGATCATCAATCCGTTGACCGGATCTTTAGCAAAAATTTCGCTGCGGATCCTTTTGAACATATCGCGGTATGCCTGCACAGCATAGGCAGGATGGATACGTCCGGAAGAATCTCTTTCAGCACCGGAACCCGGTGAAAAATCCGCTTTGGGCGCAATGCCGTCAGAGTAAATACCGGGAATATTGTACTCGTTGACAAACTTGCGGACAACTTCCACATTGCGGTCTGCAAGTTCCGGCGTAAGACGGCAGACCCGTTCTCCGGCACGCTGAGTCACCGGCTGTTTTCCATTGAAAAGCTTTTTCCACTCATCAAGACTGTTCACACGTTTCACCCCGGCAGGCTCCCGGAACTGGAATGAATAATCAGGATCAAAAAGACTTTTTCCAGTCATTCTTTCAAGTTCAGGATCAACCAGCATATATTTGACGCCGTCTTTCTGTGCGATCGTACTCCAGGTGTAATGAGACGGTATGAAGTAAAACATTCTCGCCTTTCCGGCAGCGGCATCCATTTTTGCAATCTCTTTCAGACGGTCAGGATCAAAGACCCAGTTGCTGTTATGGGTTTCTCTTGTTCCCGGACGCCAGAATGACCAGTAGATCAACTTGTCAGCGGCAAGCTTATTCAAGTTGTTGTACCGCGTGCCGACCTGCCATGAGCGCCAGTTTGCGGGCATCTTTGAAACAGGAGTGATATTCAAGAAGAAGTTGTATTCAAGAACTTTATTGACCGCTGTTTTGCGGTTGATCAAATTGATTGAAAGCACATTGTTTGCCGGAGAAAATACCATCTCTCTTCCGGGAGTGCAGTTCCAGTTTTTCAGGCTTTCAAAAGACCATGCAAGACCGTAACGGGTATTGCCGATCCAGAGATTATGCCACATGGAGTTGGCTTCTTCCTGAATTCCCCTGATATTTTTGCGCACCCATTTTTTTGCAGCCTCCATGCCGCTGATACGTTTATGGGGCGGTTCATCGTTGCCGCAGAGCAGTTTTTCGCTGTCAAGTTTCAAAGGGAAACGCAGGGTCAGACGGTCAACTGCAAGCGCTTTTTCCGGCTTGATCACAATGCGGACTTTGAGAGTATGATCCCAACCGGCAGTTACAGTCGATTCAACAACAGCACCGTCAATTTTTTGAGTACCCACAGCAACAGCGGCATTTTTTCCGTTCTTTCGAAGAGAAACTCTCTTTGTTCCTGATTGCATTTTACCGTTGATGACCATTTCAAGCTCAACGGGAGCAGCCAGTATATCATGCTGATAAACCCTGATTTTTCCGGGAAGACCGCCGGGGAGGAAATCAACGCGCTTAAAACCCATTTTCAGAGTTTTTCCGTAGACCATCAGCTTTTCAAAACGGCCGTTGGGATCAACATAATCAGGAGACAAGCCCTGCTGACCGATCCTGCTCTCTCCGGCAGAAATACCAGAAAGAGCAAGAAGCAGACAAATCAATGCAGAAATTTTCATTTTTTACCGCCTTTTATCACTTCTATCCCAATAATTTTCACTTATTCCGACCTGATTTGCAGAAGCCACGCTCCCCAGCTCCGGATAAGGATTGGAGCGGATGACACAGCGGACAGCAGAAGCATGACCGTCGAACCAGCTGATGCTGATTGCATCTTCATGCCGGGCAATGGCTCCGCCGCCGACTCCGCCGTTGCTGTCTTTGTAATATGAGTTGACAATGTAGCGCCCGTATTTCAGCTGGTGCGACAAACTGCCGGATTCAATAAAGGCAATCGTTGCAGTCGGGCGTTTGATCTGCGCTTCCTTTGCCGGAGTCAGATTATCTCCGCCGTAGTAACCGCTGCCAGCCAGATGATAATAATTATAACCGTAACTTGAAAGCTGATAATTGGAATCGATGCTCCAATCCACCTGGGCTGAATCCGGACACTGCAGAGACTTCGGACCGAGATTGTAATTATTTTTAAGATACAAACTCCAGTACATATTCGTTTCATTGCCGACCGCAGCAGAAAAACAATATCCGTTACTGACATCGCGGTATTGGATAAATGCTGTTCCGATCTGTTTGAGATTACTCAGACAATTCACACTTCTTGCCTTGTCGCGCGCTTTCTGCAGCGCAGGCATGAGCATTGCCGCAAGAATTGCAATAATGGCAATCACAACCAAAAGTTCAATCAGCGTGAACGCTGATTGAGTGAAGATGTGAAGGTGTGAAGAGCATTTTTGACCATTGTCAAAAATGCGTGAAGTGCGCCCTTGCGGGCGTAAGGATGTGTCGTTTTTATAAATTATTTTGAGGTAATAAAACGGCAAAACCCTCACTTTACAAGCAGCACTCACCAAAAGTT
>SUVX01000147.1 GCA_015061725.1 Lentisphaerota bacterium | reverse complement strand
ATAAGAGATATTATCGAATCTTTCCGTTCCCGCAGTTTGGTTTCGTGGGGATAAAGTTCACTGACCAGACGGATGGCTTTTTCAGAGCTTTTGCACTCTTTGATCAAGTCTTTAACATTCTGGGTGGAGAGATCAACTTTTCTTTGCAACACCCGGCTGAAAAATTCACTGCCGGTTTTAACGGTATAATTCCGTTTATCTTTTTTAGAGAAACCTTCACTTGCCGCTTCAACCTGTGTACCGGTCGGAATTTTGCCGTTTGCAGCGGATTTGGCTTTTTCCCAAATCGCTTTTTGATCAGCAGGATCAAAATCGGTCAGGGGACGCGTGGCTCTCTCTGAGATAAAGACCGTTTCGTCAGTTTCTCCGATGTTTGCTCTGATTTTCACCATCTCGATCAAACGGTAACACTGGGAATGTGCGATGTCGAATTTTACTTCGGCATAAGTTGCAACGTCGATTTCTGATTTTTCAAGCAGTTCTTGAATTGCCTTCAGTTCCTTTCCAATTTGATAGTTTGATTTCAGAACAGTGATGATTTTGGCATCATGTTCCTTGAGTTGTGCTTTGATGTCGTCAGCCAATTTGTTGATTTTGCTTTCGACATCGACCAGTTTGAGTTTGCTTGCATCCATTGTTCTTTCTCCTTTTGTTTGGATGTTGCTTGCAGAATTAATGTTGTTTTCGTTCTTGTTTATTTTTTCTTTTCCTTTCAAATTTTGTTATTTTATTCAACCGTCATGGTTGCGTTTCATTTAATTACTCGCTTCAAACCGTGTGATTGTGACAACTTTTCTTTCCTGGATTTTACTTTATTTAATTTTCAATCAGCCCAAGCTTTTTTGCTTTCACCCAATTTGTCCGATAGAGCCGTGCGATTGTGACAAAAATTTTTGCAAAATTATGAAAAAAATTTGAAAAAATTGGATTTTCAGGTTATTTTACGCATGGAAGCAGTTAATTACCGGAGGAAATATGGACGAAGAATATGGCTTCAATTTTAAATGGAATGAGTCAAAATGGCTGACCAGGCAATCATTACTGGTTCGTATGGGAAATGCAGATGAGTATGTGCTGGATGAATTTTTCCGGAAATATCTGCCTTTTATAGTGATGATCGCCAAAAAAGTAAAACTCTCATATCAGGACACTAAAGAGTTGATTGATATGGTTTACGATGATATCCGGACTAAAGGTATTGCCAACTACTCCGGTAAATCGCGTTTTCATACTTGGTTCAACCGGGTAATCAGAAATAAAATTTTCGATATATGGCGTAAACATGGACGTGTAAAAGAAATCTCGACCGATGATTTTTCCACTCAAGAGGAAGAAGCCGCTGAAGATGCTTTCTCTAATGATTGCCGGGCAGTATGGCGGGATATGCTGCGTTACTCAATATTGGTTGAATTGAAAGAAGAATTGCCATCGTCCCATTATCAGGCTTTTTATCTGGCAGCAGTACAAGGGCGTAAATCTGAAGATGTGGCGACTGTTTCCAACTTGAGTGCCGCCAATGTCCGGAAAATCGTCAGCCGGGTAAAAGAAGGAATGCTTTTGCGTTATAGACAACTGCAAAAAGAGTATCCTTTGGAAGATATGAATATGGATGAGCTGTTGGAAAAAGCTCAGTCCATTACACAGGAATACCGTAAAATTCAAAAAGAATATTCCGAGCTGTTCCAATAAAAAAGTATTTCTTTTCTGCCGTCATTCCCCCATGGGGGATGGCGGTATTTTTCGTTTATATAAAGCTATTATTCTATGATCAAAAATATCTCCGACAGCAATTTTCACGCTGAAAATCAAATTTTTGTGAGGTTCGATCATGGAAAATCAATATCCTCCGGTAATCGAAAAATCTCTTGAAGTCATAAAACGCTTTGAGGAAAAGTTTGGTTGGTTTAGTATCAGAGTTTACCACTTTCCGCAGATTGACGGGTTCAGTACTTTTCTCGAATCGGTACAAAGAACGCTGTTGCGCCACAGGACCATCGGGTGGTATATGTGGGCAAGAATCAGAGGGATAGATAGACTTTTGCTTATCTATTTCGGAAGAGGTCAATGGGCAGGACACTTTGAACAGGAAACCGACGAGATCATTCCGAGGCTCTGGCAGCGGCACTCTGATCAACCGTATATGGTCGCAGATACCATTCCCATCAATCAGCAGAACAAGGACGATGTTTCTGACTGGTTGGCTCGTTACCTAATCGCTATCGGTGCACAACAAACAGATGGTCCGGCAGTTAATGTCAACTGGCATAAAAAAACATTCGGAACAGCACAGATGATGCCGCTTGGAATAAAAAAACATCCCTCCGTAAAAAGAGGGATGAGTTTGGGATGCTAAAATTCGCATCCGCAGTCCCGGCAAATAAAACCATCTGCAAACTCGATAACATCATCCGATCCGCAGAAAGGGCAACGCTTTTCCATCAGGCAGCCCTCCACTCGTGACCATTTGGACACTGATAAATGCGAATGATATTTTCATCTACCAATTTCCCAACCGAGTTTCCGGCAACTCCTCCTGCGGCGGCTCCGATAAGGCAACCGAGGACACCACCGAGCAAAGTTCCAAGACCAGGGCAAATAGCTGTACCAATAGCCGCACCGGTAGATGAGCCGGATACCGCAAGATACCCACCGGCTCCGACACCTGCGGCTGTGGTAACTTTACGAACCTTATTAACCAGAGTTCCCGGCTGATTACAAATAGGACAACGCATATTTTTCCCTTCATTTTTGATTAAAAGACCGGGATGGATTGCTCCACTCCCGGGATGACTTGTTACAGTACGGTTGCATCACTTCCGCACCGTTGGTGTTCCAGGCCTCCGAATATATCGGACACTGCATAAAACAGCGTTGGCGAGCCTCTGGCGAATTACCATATTGCAGGACGTTTGCCGTCCAAGCCGAAACAGCGGTTGAGAGCCATATAGGACTGATCAACCCGCAACGGCGTGTACTTTTTAATCGTTTCAGTGAAAGCGTTGAGTAACGAATACCTTGTCGGTTCAGCGAACTCCGGATGTCGGGGATTCTTGAACTCTTTGAAGACTGGAACAATATCACTACTGTTGATCGCCCCAAGTTCGGCGGCTCTGACAATCCTTGATCTGGCTTCATCATCGTTTTTCAAATAGATGATTTTTAGGTCTTCGCAAACCGTTTCAAGCATAAGAAATTCGTTTTCAAGCTCATTCATCGCCATGTCCACCAGTTCTGTCAACTCTATCCGTGAGGTATGACGCCGCTTGATAACAGTGGTTCCGCCAAACGCCAAATTGCTGCAAACCGTCACGCTGATACCAGCCGACAGTCCGACAGCGAAACTTTTGTCATGGCTATTACGCAGTCCGATACAGCGTGACCAATCAGCAGAATTACTTTTATTGATCCGCATAACTCCGAACATCTTTTGACCTTCACGAGCCAGTCCGAAGTTTTCATCCAGTATCTGCCAGTTGTGAGCCTTGACCACATCGGTTACTGCTTCGATCACCTCCATGTGGGGAACCGGCTTCCAACTATCGGTACCGCTGGGAGTCGGAACGAGAGCGATCTCATCACGGCTGACAAATTTACCATCGCACATC
>SUVX01000059.1 GCA_015061725.1 Lentisphaerota bacterium | reverse complement strand
CTGTGTGGTATGGGGTTGGGTGCAGATTTACCGTTGGGGTGTGCCGGGCTTTTTTTATGGCAACGGTGGTGTGCATGTTGCGGGGGCGTGACGCTTGTGTCTGACTTGTCTGACCTGTCTGACCTGTCTGACAAGATGGGTGCGCCGCTGTATACCCCGAGGGTTTGCTGTGCCGCTGTGTGGTATGGGTTTGGGTGCAGATTTACCGATGGGGTATGCAAGGCTTGTTTTATGGCAACGGTGGTGTGCGTGTTGCGTGGGCGTGGCGCTTGCATAAGACGTATAAGACTTATAAGACTTATATTTAATGATGAGGGTGCGCCACGGTATACCCCGAGGGTTTGCGGAGCCGCAGTCTGGTTTGGCGCGGGCGAAAATGTGCCAGTGGGGGATGCAGGCGGTACCCACGGGCAGTCCGGGGGAGTCCAGAGGGGGTCAGCCAGACCCCCTCTGGCGGGGCAGCAACGTCGCCCCGCTACGCGCTTTTTTTTGCCAAGCTTTTTTTTCTACCGAAAAAAAAGCGGTCAGAGGAGGCGGAGTTGGATGGCGTCGTCGGATTCGTCGGATTTGCGCTTGCCTTTGACGGTTTTGCGGGGGAGTGCGGAGATGGCATCGCGGGGTGTGCCGGGAGATTTTTCCAACAATTCGAGAATCACTTTGGCGCGTTCAAGGACGGGAACGGGGACGCCGGCGAGTTTGGCGACGTGAATACCGTAACTGCGGTCGCTGGAGCCGGGGAGGATCTGCCTTAAAAAGATGATATCCTCACCGTATTCCCTGACAGCAACATTGTAATTATTCACACCTCTGCGGGTGGAGGCAAGTTCAGTCAATTCATGATAATGCGTTGCGAACTGGGTGCGGCATCTGGGGTCATCGTGGAGATATTCAGCGACGGACCAGGCGATGGAAAGTCCGTCAAAGGTGCTTGTACCTCTGCCGATTTCGTCAAGAATGACGAGACTGCGGGGAGAGGCATTGCGGAGAATATTGGCCGTTTCGACCATTTCGACCATAAATGTACTCTGATTGCGTGAGAGATCATCAGCGGCGCCGATACGGGTGAAAATCCGGTCAACGAGACCGATTTCGGCGTAGTCGGCGGGAATGAAAGAACCTGCCTGAGCGAGAATGACCAGAAGGGCAGTTTGACGGATATAGGTGGATTTGCCTGCCATGTTGGGGCCGGTGATGAGCATAAGGCGGTTGCTGTCGCCGTCAAGGATGCAGTCATTGGGAACAAAAGTTCCGGGGGGCATGGCAGATTCAATCACAGGATGCCTGCCGCCTTTGATGATTAAACGGTCATCTTCAAAAATTCTCGGACGGTGATAATTGTTGATTCTGGCACATTCGGCAAGACCTGAGATGGCATCAACTTCGGCGAGGGCATCGGCACTTTCCTGAATGGAAGAGGTGAAACCGAGGGCAAATTCGCGGATTTCGGCAAAGAGACGGGCTTCAAGGGACTTGCTGCGTTCTTCGGCACCGAGGATTTTATTTTCAAGTTCTTTGAGTTCCGGGGTGATAAAACGCTCGGCGTTGACGAGGGTTTGCTTGCGGATGTAGTCTTCAGGAACCAGATCAAGATTGGACTTGCTCACCTCAATATAGTAACCGAAAACGGAGTTGAACTTCACTTTGAGACTTTTGATGCCGGTGCGTTCGGATTCGCGCTGCTGGATTTGCGAGAGCCAGGACTTGCCTTCGGTGGCGGCGGCACGCAGTTCATCAAGTTCGGAAGAGTACCCTTCACGGATAACGCCGCCGTCGGCTAAAAGGGCGGGCGGTTCGTCAACTAAGGCGGCGCGGATTTTTTCAACCAGAGGGGTGAAATCCGAAATTCTTGAACAGCAGTCCGCAAGGAGCGGGGTATCAAAACTTGAGAGCAGATATTTGATACCGGGCATGGTTTCAAGAGAAACGCCCAGACTCTGAAAATCGCGGGGGGAGGCATTACCGACGTTGATTCTGCCGACGATGCGTTCAAGGTCGCGGACAACGCCGAGGGTTTCGCGGAGTTCGGCAAGAGTCAACTGGTCAATGGTGAACTGTTCAACGGCTTCAAGACGGGAGATGATAGCAATTCTGTCCAGAAGCGGACGGAGCAGCCAGTTGCGGAGTTTTCTGCTGCCCATTGAAGTTGAGGTGTGGTCAACGACATCCAGCAGGGAGTTGCCTCTTTCTGCGCCTTTTCTGGAAGAGATGATTTCAAGATTGCGCAGAGAGATGGGGTCAAGTTCAAGATACTGTTCAGGATTGTGCTTTTCAAGACGGGTGATGTGTCCGGCATCCTGACGGAGATTTTCGGAGGCGTAACGCAAAACGGCAGCGGCGGCCATGACGGCAGCGGGTAAATTTTTGCAGCCGAAACCATCAAGGGTGGCAACGTTGAAGTGCTTCTGCAGAAACTCAGTGCAGTTGGCAAAGTCAAAATCATAATCATCCAGTTCGGTCCAGAGAAGCTCTTTGCCGGTGTCGGGAAAACGGTTTTCGTCGCGCAACTTTTTGGCAAGAGACTCAGAAATCAGAACTTCACGGGCGCCGAGACGTGCAAATTCAGCAGTAATATGCTCCATATCAGGAGATGCCATGAAGATAAATTCCCCGGTACTGACATCCAGTGCGGAGAGGGCGGGATTCTCTTTTTTATCAAAGGCAACAGCGCAGAGAAAGTTGTTGCATGAGGAGTCAAGCAGCGTGTTGTCAATAACGGTACCGGGGGTGATGATACGGGTGATCTGACGCTTGACGATACCTTTGGCAAGTTTCGGGTCTTCCATCTGTTCAGCGATGGCAACTTTGATACCTTTGGCGACCAGACGGGGGAGATAACTGTCAAGCGCATGATGGGGGAATCCGCACATGGGGATTCCCTGACGCTTGGTCAAAACCAGTTCCAGAGCGGCGCTGACTTTTTCGGCATCTTCAAAAAATTCTTCGTAAAAGTCACCAAGGCGGAACAGGAGAACGGCATCCGCCGGAATGGTGGCTTTGGCTTCGCGGTATTGCCGCATCATCGGTGTCAGAGTTTCTTCCACAGTTTAGTATCCTGAAATTTTGTTTGCTTCTCAAATAAAATACATCAAAGATGCAATCAAGTCAAATTTTTTCTTTATTCTCCCTTTGCTCTGAAAAACGAGGAAAGGTAAATCATCAACCAGACGGCGGCGATGAAAACCGTCACCCAGAAAGCGGGCATTTCAGGATCAAAAAATCCCCATCCTGTTTTGACCGCAAGAGATCCGGTTGAAAAATCGATTTTGCTGATCCACTTGTGCAGTTCGATATCACATTCATCAAAGAGCCAGATAATGCCGCCTGCTCCGGCGATGAACCAGAGGGCGTGCAGCTCGCCTTTTCCGACGGCGGCAAAAGAGGAAAAGAGCGTTCTTCCTGAAAGAAACAATCCCGTACCGGCGAGGGCTCCGGCAAAAATACTCTGCCAGAAACCGCCTGAAACCGGAGAGGGGAGAAAAGTTATTCTATCCAATCCCGGCAAATTGCCCGCGCCGCCGGGCAGTCCGTACAGTTGGGTAAAAAGCGGCATGAGCAGAACGGCAGCAAGAAGTGCCGTGACAAGCGTTTTGAGGATTCTTGTATTCTGAAGTTTCAAACCGGAAATCATATCTTTAACGGAAGCCATACCGCTGCGGCTTAAAATCATGCCGAGAAAAAGTCCGCAAAGGACGGCGCCGGAATATTTGACGATTCCGGTAAGCGGCAGGGAAAAAGAAATATTATCAAGCATGGAAAATTTCTCCTTTTTTTACTTTCCGGCAGGGGATTTCCACAGGAGCGTCAATCCGCAGGCAAAGATGAGCATGGTACAGATAAACAGCCATCCTGAGCCGCTGAAACGAACGGCGGCATAGGTGCGGCTTAAAAGCAGATCACGGGCAATCATAAGACCGATTGCAGTCAGTGCGCCGCCTGCGATTCCGGTAAAGATGGGAAGAACGCCGTTGAAGGGGGAAAATTTCAAATTTTTCGCGGATAATGCTCCCAGAAAACCGCCGACGGGAATGGCGGCAAAGAAATAGAACTGCCATTCATCAAATTCGGGCAGTTCTCCTGTAAGATACTCTGCACCGAAACGGTTTCCGTCAGAAAAGAGAAACGGGAGCGCCGCAATCAGCAAACCCAGCAGAATACCGTCCAGTTCAGGACGTTCAAAGAAGATTTTGAAAAATTTTTTCATGGTTTGTTCTTTCGGTGGTTAATTGCCTCTGCCGACAAACTCAACCTGAGCAAACGCACTCAGAACAGCGGAAAAACGGGCGGCATTTTCAGAAGAGGATATGACGATATTATTTTCAGTTCCCGGACGGTCAAGCGCATTGAGCTGAATTTTATCCAGACGCATGACGCGGATGATGTCAGCAAAACGCGCGATGGATTCAGCAGAATCATTTATGCCCGGCACGATAAAAAGTTCAAGATAGATTTTTCCTTTAAATATATGCGTGAATTGCGCCAATCCGGCAACAAAGGTATCAAAATCCATTTCATCCCCCGGACGGTTGACAAGAGAAAACTCTTCAGCGTTTGAAGCGTCAAGCGAGGGGATGACCAGATCGGCTCCGGCAATATCCTGCTGAACCTGCGGATCTCCGAGGAGCATACCGTTGGTGAGTACACAGACGGGGTACTGCGGATAATTTTTTTTGAGATGGGCGATAACGCCGCCGATGTTCAGGTTGAGTGTGGGTTCCCCCAGTCCTGAAAAAGTGATGTAATCCAATTCCGGAGAATCTTTCAAAACTTTATCCAACTCTGAAATAATACTGTCAAGCGGAACATATTCATCTCTTTTTGTGGTCAATATTTCTGTTTTTCCCGCTTCACAGTAAATACAGTCCTGACAGCAGATGTTGCGCATTATGGGATCTATCCCGAGAGACCTGCCCAGACGCCGCGAGTTGACCGGTCCGAAAATAATATCATGTTTTTTCATTGTTGTTCTCCTTTTCTGCCGCTGCGTTTGAAGATATTGGCGATTTTATCCGTCCAGCGCAGACCGGATTCTTTTCCGGAAGATTCTGACAGTCTTGATAAGCCGCTGATGATTTCTGAGTATCCGGGGCGGGATTCCATGTTAAAAGATAAGACAGAAGAAATCAGTACAGAAAAATCATCCGGAATCCCCTCCGCAACAGAGGAAAGCGGCGCAAACTCCATATTTTCGCGCTTTCTGTAAAGTTCTTCGGGGGTGCCGTGGATACCGAAAGGCAGTTTACCTGAAAACAGTTCATAGATGGTCACGCCGAAACTGAAAATGTCTCCGCGGAAATCTTCTCCGCCGTAGTAGAGCCGTTCCGGACTGGCATAGCCGGGACTGGCGAACTCCGCACAGGGAATATCCACATCACCGGGATTTCTGAAATCCGCCAGGTCAAAATCGCCGAGTTTGGCTTCTCCGGCACTGCTTAACATGATGTTGGCGGGCTTGACGTCATGATGAACAAAATTTCTCTCCGCCATCGCCGCAAGTCCTGAAGCGATAAAAGCAAGACTTTGAGCAAGTTCAGGCAGAGGTGGAAGCGTGTGTGAAAGCATACGTTTTTCCAGATCTCCGTCATCCATGAACTTCATCACCATAAAGGGACGTCCGTCCAATATACCGCAGTCGTAAACAGGAACGATTGCCGGATGGTTGATTTTTGAAATCATTTTGGATACTTCAAAAAAGTTTCTGTCAGAAGCGCACTTTCTGTCGGCAACTTTGACAGCGACCCGCCGCGCAAGTTTCGTATCCAGCGCCCGGTATATTTTTGACATACCGCCGGAACCGCAGACCTTTTCAAGCAGATAACGCCCGAAACGCTCCGGAACACGGATGATCGCGCCGCATTCAGGACAGGGAAATCTGGTGTAAGGCTCCAGATCGCTTACATCCAGTTTCGCCTGACATTGGCGGCAGAATACCTTAAGCGGCGCATTATCCATTATAAAATTTTCTCCAGTTTGCAGGGACCTGTCGGCACATTCTGAAGAGCCAGAGTAAGGGTTATATCACTTCTGCCCATGCTTTCAAGGGTTTCTCTTGCCATTTTTTCAGCCAGTTCGGGGTGATTGCACTCGGAACTCAAGTGAACCAGCATGAGAAAACGGGTCTTTTCAGAAAGAAGTTTGGGCAGAGCCTGACACATGGCACGGTTTTCAAGATGTCCCTGCCGTCCGGCGATACGGCGCTTGATACGCAGGGGACGGTCGCAGCTGCGCAGCAGTTCAGGATCGTAGTTGGATTCCAGAAGCAGCGCATCACAGTTACGCAGATGTTCAAGAGACTCACAATTTATTTCGCCGAGGTCGGTTGCAATCCCGATGGAAAAACCGCCGGATTCAATGACGAATCCCACCGGGTCCATGGCATCGTGAGGAACGGGAAAGGTCCGGATGTGATAGTCCGTAATATCAAAACAACTGCCCGGCTCAAAATAAAAACACTTGCGGGGCAGCAGATTTTTCGGACGCAGAAAATCCGCCGTGCGGAGAGAAACCGCAGCCGGAATATCCAGTTCATCACAAAAGACCCGGCATCCTCTGACGTGATCTGTGTGGTCGTGGGTGATCAGCGTTGCCGCAAGCGGCGCAGGTTCAGGCGCAAGACGCGATATGCGCGACTTCATTTCACGGCATGAAAACCCGGCATCCACCATGATGCTGCTGCTGCCGTTTGAAATGACGATGCTGTTGCCGGAGCTGCCGCTGCCCAGAGCCCAGATGTAGAGAGATTCCGGCATATTTTACTCCTGCCCGGCACGGGGATAACTGCCGAGGACTTTGAAAAAGAGACACATTTCTTCAAGTTTTTCGAGGGCTGCCTTGACGGGGATATCGTTTTTGTGTCCGGCAAGGTCAACGAAGAAAATGTATTCCCAGTTGCGCTTTTTGAGAGGACGGCTTTCGATCATGCTCATTGAAACACCGGCTTCGGCAAAGCAGCGCAGACACTCCTGAAGACCGCCGACCTTATCCTTGATCGAAAAGACGATGGAGGTTTTGTCATTACCGGTGGGTTCAGGTTCCTGTTTGCCCATGACGAGAAAACGGGTCACGTTGTCCGGATTATCCTGAATATCGCGTTCAAGAATATTCAAGCCGTAGACCTCAGAAGCCAGGACTCCTGCAACGGCACCGGAAGCGGGTTCCTGCCGGGCGAGCTGACAGGCTCTTGCGTTGCTGACCACGGGAACACGTTCAGCTTGAGGCATGTGCAAATCCAGCCAGCTGCGGCATTGTTCAAGAGACTGTGCGTGACTGTAAATCACCCGGATCTGCTCTTTTTCAACGTTGCTCAAAAGGCAGTGGCGGATATCCATATTGACTTCAGAACAAATATGCACAGGGGAATCAATCAGAATATCCAGCGTGTGATTAACGACACCCTCAGTTGAGTTTTCAACGGGAACGACACCGTAGCTGCAGCGTCCTGTTTCCACATCGTGAAAAACGTCTTTGATACTGGCGCGCGGATCGTATTCAACGCTCTGACCGAAAATATTTTTTGCGGCAAGATGGGTGTAAGTTGCTTCAGGACCCAAAAAAGCGATCCGCAGAGGCAGTTCGATTTTCATGGAACCGGACATGATTTCGCGGTAAATGGCGCGCAATGTTTCGCTGCGCATGGGACCGGGATTGAGTTTTTCAAGTTTTTCAAGAAGCATGCGTTCCCGTTCCGGCACATAAATCGGCTGGTTATGGGCGATTTTCCACTCGCCGACTTTTTTTACAACTTCGTAACGCTGATTTAAAAATGATACAATCTTGCGGTCAATTTCATCTATCTGCCGCCGCAAATCCTGCAAATCTTCCATTGTTTTCCGGTCCCCTGCTGTTTAGCTCTCCCTTTAAAAAAGGGAGTTTTTTTGTCAACCGGAAAATATACCCCTGATTTTCAGATAAATCAAGAGTTTTGTCAAAACAATCCCGTAAAATCCTGCGTTTTCTGCCGATGGGAAAAACATGCTCCGGTCAGGACAAGCGCGCAGTGAAAGAACTGAATTTTTTGCGGAAAACTTCAGGAGAAAAATTTTCTGCATTCCGGCGGCAGACATCAGAAGAAAAAGTAAGATTTTCAAACTGCAGAAGCATATCTGCAAGCACATCTGCTGACGGACGGTCAAAAAAGAGTCCTGTACTGCCTTCAATGACCGTTTCAAGGGCGCCGCCGATTCCCAGGGCGATGACGGGAGTTCCCGCTGCCTGTGCCTCAAGGGGAACGATTCCGAAATCCTCAATGCCGGGAAAAATCAATGCCCGGGCGGAGCTGTAAAGTTCACGCAGTTTTTCGTCAGAAACTCTTCCGGTAAACGTAAAATTGCTTTCGGTGTATTCTTTGCGGAGAGCGTTTTCCAGCGGACCGTTTCCGGCAACGACACAGCGGCGGCGGATTTTACGGCATGCCTCCAGGGCAACAACAGGATTTTTGTAGGGGTGCAGATGTCCGGCAATCAGATAAAAGTCCTGCTTCTCATCTCCGGAACAGCGGTAAAAATCAACATCAACGGGGGGATGAATAACACTGGATTCGCGGTTGTAGATCCGCTTGATACGTTCTGCAACAAAACGGCTGTTGGCGATGAAATCATCCACACTTTCAGCTGATTTCAGATCGTAATGCCGGAGATAATTTTTAAACAACCGCATAGCGGTTTTTCCGGCAAATCCGGCATTGTCGTAGTAATCCTGATACATGTCCCACAAGTAACGCATAGGTGTGTGACAATAGCAGATGTGCCGGGCGTGCGGCGGCTTTGTAACGCCCTTTGCCGGACCGGATTCACTGCTGATAATCAAATCATATTCGCTTAAATCAAGCCGTTTTAAAGCTGACGGCATCAGCGGCAGATATTTCTGACAGTTTCTGCGTGCGCCGGGAAGTTGTGCAATAAAAGTTTCATAAATGCGGCAGTTCCCGAAAAAACCGTCAAAAATCTTTCTGTTGCAGGCATGGGTGAAAATGTCCGCTTCAGGATACAGAAAAGCAAGTTCACGCAGAACTTTTTCTCCGCCGCGGATACCTGTCAGCCAATAGTGCAGCAATGCCGTTTTCATCAGTACGCTCCCCGCCGCGCCAGAACATTGACGATGGTTTTGAGAAAGATGAAATAATCCAGCCACAGACTCCAGTTGCGGACATAGTAAACGTCCAGATTGACACGTTCGGAGTAATCCAGATCATTTCTGCCTGAAATCTGCCACAGACCGGTAATGCCCGGTTTGACGACTGAAAACACATGAAAGTTGACACCGTAATAGTGTTTTTCGGCTTCAACGATCGGACGGGGACCGATGATTGCCATGTCTCCTGTGAGAACATTCCAGAACTGCGGCAGTTCATCCAGGCTGGTTTTACGCAGGAATTTTCCCAGAGGGGTGATACGCGGGTCGTCGGTGAGTTTGAATTTTTCCAGCCATTCTTTTTTCAGAACCGGGTCGTTTTCGAGGATCTCTTCAAGTATATCATCGGCGTTGCGGTACATGGTGCGGAACTTCAGGATACGGATTTTTCTGCCGTTTTTTCCGATACGGTCGGCACGGTAAAAAACCGGCCCCGCCGAAGTTGCCTTGATGAGAACGGCAATCACACTGCCGATAATGGCAATAAAGGGCAGCATCAGAAGCGCCAGAGCAATTTCAATGATTTTTTTGCAGAACAGGAACATCTTGAATTGCAGACGGTTGTTGATTTCAAAAGCGGAAGTGTACCCGAGAGCAAGAGAGCGTGTCCACATGATCGGCAGAATGTGCCGTGACGAAGCAAAAACAATGTGGTGGAAATGCGATAACAGCGTATTGAAATATCCGGTAAGGTGCTGAGGCGGCATACAGATAATCAGAAAATTTATTTGTTTTTCAACGGCGATTTCCACAGCGCGTGAAACGGGACCTGCGATATCGTTTCCGGTACAGTTGTCATCGAGAAAACCCGCCACTTCAAAACCGTAATAATTGTCTCTGGTGATTTCACGGGCGACGGCACGTCCGTTTTTTCCGGCTCCGGCAATGAGAACGCGTGTCCGGGTGCCGGGAATGCCATTTAAAAAATGACGGCAGGTAAAGCGGCAGAGAACCGTCATCGGCAGAGTGAAAACAAAAGAACATAAAAGATTTTTCAGGGGAAACAGATTTCCCCGTCCGGTCAGAACCGCAAACGCAAAGAAAGAAGCGTATCCGATAAAGACACTCAAAGTCAGATATTTGAGTTCCTGAACTTTTCCGATACCGATACCGGGATAAAAGAAGTGTCCGCCGTAAAGTCCTGAAAGGTTGTTGCTTAACAAAATCACCACAGGAATAATCAAAAGATAAACGGTATTTTTTAAAAGTTCTTCATTTCCTGTCAAGTAAACAGGAATGACAGTAAGAAGCAGGAAGCCGCATACGCACAGCATGTCGGTTGCGGCAAGAAATATATTGCGGTAGAATCGGTGAAATTTCATTTTTTCAACTCCCAGACATTGAGTTTGATTTTTCCGGACGGCAGATTTTCAGCAATTTTCCGCCATTTTTTTTCTGAAAATTTTTCTCCGGCGGGTGCGACAAAAAAATCCGGTTTTCCGTCCGGCAGGACAAGGCTGCCGCCGCTTGAATAAGCGATGGAAACCGCTTTGCCCGGACGGATGAATGCAATTTTTGGACAACGGTTTCTTCTGTATTCATAAAACGAAAACTCCGGTGTGAAATATGCCGGACCGGTATAACTTTTTTTTATAAGTTCTGAAATGGTTTTCAGCGTTTGAAGCTGTATCTTTTTATCACGTTCAAACTTGTATTCCAAAATATTGGAGTAAGCGTGACAAAGGCAGATCAGAGGGAGAATAATCCACAATATTTTCAGCAGAATTTTACTGTAATGACCGGTAAAAGCTTCTATTTTTTCTCTGCAGAAAATAATGCCGTGAACACTCCATCCGGCAAGCAGGAGAGAATACGGTAGAAGATAGCGTTTTGAAACATAAAGTTTGTCTTCAAGAACAATGGTTTGAAAAAGCGTTGCACCGATAAAAAACAAGAAGATAAAAAGCAGAAATTTTTGCGCTTCATCTGTCTTTTTCAGTTTATTCAAAACATAAAACCCCATGGCGGCGGTAAGAAAAAGCGGCAGATTCAAGCCGTGAAAAACACTTCCGGCAAAAGAAAAGAGAAGTTTTATCTTTTCCGGAAAACTCAAGCCGGCAACACTTGAAAGCAGCAGGGGAATATTGATAATCAGAATCATGGCAAGTGTTATGAAAATGACAGCAGGTATTTTCTTTTTTGCAGAAGTTTTTAAAAGACACCCTCCCGCAGCGGAAAAAACGGCAAAGCATATAACAGAAAAAATCACAGCAAGACACATTCCCGCCGGAGTCATTGCCCACGGCAGAAACTCCCGCATAAAACGCAGACAATGACTTCCCGGGACAGCATGACCGCTGATGTAAAAATTGATTGCCGTTTCCCAAATGAAAAAAGGCAGAGCAGCAAGCAGTCCCGTCAGGGGACGTTTGAGGTTTTTTTGTGCGGCAAACGCCATCACTCCTGCCGCAAGCAGAATACACAGCGACGGCAGAACAAGATCAATACGGATACAGAAAGACAACCCGCAGCCGATTCCGGTCAGCAGATAGCCGCTGTATTTTTCACGTTCTTTGAACACGGTCACAATTCCGAGCGTAATCAGAAGAAGCGCAAACATCTTGTGAGACTCCCGCAAGCCTGAAACGCTGATTTGGGCAACTTGAGAAGCAAGCGGCAGAAGAAGTATTCCCCATTCGGCAATTTTTCTGTCAAAGACCGTTTTCAGCAGATTGTAAAGCGGAAAAATACAAAGTCCGAAAAAGAGCAGAGAAGATAACTGCACACCGGTAAATCCCGGACAGCCCGAGAGATAACAGATACATCCCGAAATCAGGGGATGCAGACTTTGAACACGGGGATGAAACGCATAGAGAAAATCTCCGGCGGCAAATGCGTCAGCCATGGGGGCATAGCGCAATGCCACATCGCGCAGAATGGCTTCGCGCAAAAAGATTTGCGGTCCATACAGCAGAAGTGTCAACACAAAGACACAGAACAGGAAAACCCCTTCCCGTTTTTTGAACAATGTAAGAATTTTCTGCATAACTGCCTTTATTTATCTGAGAGCGTTCAGCAGGGGATAAAACCAGTTCCCTGCAAAGACCCAGAGAAGCGCGCCTCCCGCCAGAAAGGGTCCGAAGGGAATGGATGTACCTGAAAGTTTTTTTCTGCTGATAACAACGTAGATGACTCCTGCGATACTTCCTGAAAAACTGCCGGAAAGCAGGATGAAAAGGGCTGCGGGCAGTCCCAGAAGAGTGCCGCAAGCAGCGAGGAATTTGACATCTCCCCAGCCAAGAACCTCTTTACCTGTAAGTTTTTCTCCGATAACGGAAAACAACAGCAGAAAGATACCGGGGATCAAACCCGACAACAGAGAATAAACAACGGCAATATACCAGATGTGTGTTCCCCAGACTTCAGGCAGAAGTCCCGCGCAGACGATTCCCAGAAGCATGGCAGGATAATTGAGCGCATCCGGAATGATCCTGTGCTGTGCATCGATCCAGGCGGCGGCGACAGCAAAGAGCAGAAGTATCCAGTAAGAGGCAAGCACGCCGGGAACCTGCTGACTTAAGCCCGCCTTGATGAAAACGCCGCAAAAGAGCAGTCCCATGATAACTTCGACAATAAAGTAACGGCAGGAGTAATGCGTGTGACAGGCACGGCACTTTCCGCGCAGAACGATGTAACTTATGACCGGCAGATTGTCGTACCAGCGGATATCCGCACCGCAGGCGGTGCAGTGCGACGGCGCAGTGACCACCGATTCCCGGCGGGGCATGCGCCAGATGCAGACATTCATGAAACTGCCCCAGCAGCTGCCGAAAATAAAGATGGAAATAAGCGCAAAAGCAAGGCAGGAAGGATATTCAAATCCCGCCCGGAACCACCAGTCATACTCACAGAGAGGCATATTTTGAAAAAACAGCATTTTTTACTCCTTTGCGTCACCGTCTGTAACGGGGGTGATATCAAAACCCGTATTCATTGCATCGATATCCGGTTCAAGACCGGTCCATATACGGAAACTTGCCGCACCCTGATAAATGAGCATATCACGTCCTCCGGCGCAGGCAATGCCAAGAGCTTCCGCCGCTTTGAGCAGGGGGGTGTTTTTGTAAATTGTATCAAAGACGGCGATTTTTCTGTTGGCACCAAGAAGTTTGGTATCAAAGGGAGCCGGATCGTCCTCTTTGAGTCCGAGACTGGTCGCCTGAATCAATACATCCGAAGAGCCGATGGCGTGTTCCAGACTTTTTTTATCCTCAAGTCCCAGCACATGCACCCGGCAGGAGGGGAAGTTTTCTGAAATGATCCGGGCGATATTTTCCGCTTTCAAAAGGGTGCGGTTGGCGAGGAAAATTTCTGCCGCGCCCTCTTTTGCCAGATGGATTGAAACCGCACGGCAGGCACCGCCGCAGCCGGTGAAGCAAAAAGTTCTTCCGGCGGGAGAAACGGCAAAATTTTTCCGCAGAGCGTATTCCAGACCGTATCCGTCAGTGGAGTATCCTTTGATTCTGCCGTTGCGGATATCCAGCGTATTGACGCTGCTGCTCAAAGCGGCAACGGCGTCGATTTCATCCGCAAAAGGAATGATATTCTCTTTGTGGGGAACGGTGATATTGACACCTGAAAGATTTTTTTTCGCAAAAGCTGCAAAGTCCCCGATTCCCTCTTTTTTGACATGAAATCTGCCGTAAGGACGGCCCAAACCCGCTTTTTCAAAAGCGGCGTTCTGCATCCCCGGAGACCTGCTGTGAGAGACCGGATCGCCGATAACAACATATTTTATCATAAAAACACTCAAAATTTACTGGAATATTTTGCAAACATGGTGTAATATACACGCGTATCAAGTTATTCGCAAAAAAAATTTATTTGAAAGGTCAAAATAAAATGAAAATAATTTCATTTTTTGCCGTATTGGCGGTGTTGTTTTTTTCTTGCGGCTGTGAAGAGTTCCGTGAAGCACTGGAAGACGGCGGCGGTGTTTATGATGATCCCAACAGCGAAAACTTCCGTCCCCGTTTTGTGGTCGGCGTTTTCACCATCGTGGAGTATCCCCGCGCCGGAGATCTGGAAAAATCCCTTGCCATGCCCAACGGCAGAACCGTCTGGATCAACACCAATCAGAATTTCAGCAGTAAAAATCTGCGTGATGTGCGTGTGATTCCCCGTCCCGGCAATCCGGATATCTGCGATCTGCAATTCAAACTTGACCGCCAGGGCAAAATCCAGTGGCAGGTGCTTGCGGGCAACAATCAGGCAATGCCCGTGGTACTGGTCGTTGACAGCCGCTATGCCGGAAGATTCATTCCCGAACTGCCCGAAGACTCCGGAACAAAGGACAACTGGGTGACGCTCCGTGTCGGTGTCGATCACTACACCGCACGCGGCATTGCCAAGTTTGCCCGCAAAAATTACATCTACTACAATCCGGATACTGCCTCATGGTTCAATTTCCTGTTTGAAGAAGAGAAGAAGTAAAAAAGGTTTCCCGCATGGAATTGGAAAAAAAGATTTTTGTGACCGGACACCGCAATCCGGATGTGGACAGCCTTGCGGCGGCAACGGCTCTTGCGGAACTGCGCCGCCGTCAGGGAATGAAAAATGTGTTTGCCGTCTCTCCGGGCGTGCCCTCTGAACGCGCCCGCTGGCTCTTTGAACGCTTTAAACAGAAACTGCCGCCGACATACAACGACCTGCATTTGCGTATCCGCGATATCATGGAGGAGAACTGCTGCACCATTCCCGCCGGAACACCGCTGTTTCTTGCGGTCAAGGAATTGCACAGAACAGGCGTTCCCCGTCTGCCGGTTGTGAATGCTGAGAAAAAGTATCTCGGTATGCTCAGTCCGCTTGCATTGCTTTCAAAATGGCTCAATACCGAAGAGGATGGCGCCGACAGCCTGACAGGGCGGCGGATACACTCCTCGATTTCTCTGATTGCGCAGGTGATTGAAACTTCTCTGCCGGAGCAGGAGGATTCTGAAAAACTCATGGATTTCACCGTCTATGTGGCGGCAATGGGCATAGAAAGTTTCAATGAGCACCTTCCCCCGTGCGAAAAAGAAAATATCATTTTGATTGTCGGAGACCGTCCTGAAATCCACTTGCGGGCGCTTCAGCGGCGGGTCAAACTGCTGATTGTCACAGGAAACCGTCCGGTGGAACCGCTGATTCAGGAAGAGGCACAGCGCCGTAAAGTTGCTATTCTCCGCACGGCGTGCGATTCGGCAACGGTCATCCGCCGCCTGAAATTCAGTACCCCCGTGGAGCATTTCGGATTCAGCACGGCGGAATTGACTCTTTCTCCCTCAGAACGTGTCCGCGAAGTCAAAAAACGCATCCTCAACTCTCCCGAAGATGCCCTGCCGGTCATCGAAGAGGGAAAACTTGCCGGAATGGTCATGAAACGCCATGTGACGGCGGAACCGCCCTTTTCGGTGATTCTGGTGGACCACAATGAACCTGAGCAGAGTCTCCCGGGCGTGGAAGAGCTGCCCGTTATCGAAGTTGTTGACCATCACCGTATCGGCATGATGCCCACGCGTGAACCGATCCGTTTCACGGGGGACATCGTCGGCAGTACCTGCACGCTGGTTGCCGCCATGTTCAGAAGTTCCGGAGAAAGTTTGACACCCGAACTTGCAGGAATTCTGGCGGGCGGAATCGTGACAGATACCCTGAACTTGCGTTCCCCGACAACGGCACAGCTTGACTGCCGCATGATGGAGTGGCTTGAGAAGATTTCCGGCGTTTCCGGTGCGGAACTTATGGCGGGATTTTCATGTATCGACTCCCCGCTTGCGGTGAAACCGGCAGAAGAAGTCATTGAATCCGACCGCAAGAATTATCAGGAAAAGAACCGCCGTTTCGCCGTCTGCCAGGTTGAAGAAAACGATCTGGAACTCATCGACCGCCGCTGTGTCGAAATCATGGAAACAATGCGTGAAAAGTGCAAACGTGAACAACTGGATTTCATTGCACTGATGGTGACTGACGCTGTCCGCGGCAACTCCAAACTGCTTTACTGCGGCGATAAAAAGATTTCAGGACTGCTCCCCTGGGAGTTCAACGATAACGGACTCTTTTTCATGCCCGGCGTGGTCAGCCGCAAAAAGCAGCTGATTCCGCAGATATCCGCCATAATCTCCGCCATAGCCGGGGAGTGAGGTGAAAATACCGGCCGTCTGACTTGTAATTTTGCACTCAATCCGGTATATTAAATGACGAAAAAGAACAGAAGTTGAACCGTTTTTATTAAAGGTGGTAAAATTGCGGCATTTTTTGCATGATATCCGTCACAGAACAGAATATTGTTTTGCACTTGTCATTATCTTTTTTCTGCGCTGTCTGCCCCGCAAATGTATGCAGGGGCTGGCGCGTTTTGCCGGGAATATCCTCTGGCTGATCCCCTCCACAAGAAAAATCGTTCTGGGGAATTTGAGGACCGTTTTTCCTGAAATGACGGAATCTGAAAGAATCAAAATCGGCAAATCCTCTGTGTTTCACTCTGTCCACAACGTATTGGAGTTTTTCTGGATCGGCGGCGATCCCGTCCGCACCCATTTGTGTTACGCTATGCCCGATGAACTTGTTGCTCAAATCAAAGAACACCGGGACAGAAACGAAAGGCTTATTTTCGTCAATCCGCACCTGGGCAGCTGGGAGGCTTCGGGAACGATTGCACCGTATTTCGGAAAAGTAAAAATGGCGGCAATCGCCAAGCCGGTCAAAAATCCCTACCTCAACCGCCTGCTCAACGCCCGGAACAGAGAAAAAGTGGAGGGATTGGAAGTTATTTTTTCAAAAGGTGCAGTCCGTGCGGCATTGAGTGCCCTGCGGCGGGGGTGCAGTATCGGTATTCTGATTGACCAGAACACCCGTGTCCGTGACGGCGGGGAGTTCGTGGACTTTTTCGGCGTTCCCGTTCCCTGCAGTACGGCTCCGGTAACGCTCAAACGTTATTGTGACGCGCATGACATCCCTGTTCAAATTGTTTTCGGCTCCTGTCCGCGCCTTGCCGACGGCAGATGTACCGCACACATGGAGTATCTCTCAAAGCCCTTTGACCAATACGCCGATGACCGTGAAATCGTCGCAGAACTTATGCAGAAAGCCGAAGAAGATATCCTCAAATACCCTGACCAGTATCTCTGGTTCTACAAACGTTTTCAGTATATCCACCCGGATACGCCTGAAGAAGTCAAAAAACGATATCCGGATTATGCTGTTGTGCCGGGTCCCTCTTTTTTCAGCAAAACGGCAAAAGGAAAGAAATAATTATGGAAATCATCTCAAGTGCTGAAAGTATCGAACTGAAATCTTCTTCAGGAACGGCAGTCATCGTCGCCGAGGGCTTGCGTTTATGGAAAAACGCTTCAGGAGAACTCCTCATTTCACGCGGACCGCGTTTCAAAGGTGCTTCTGAAAAACTCGGACGTCTGCGCCCCGTTCCCGACCGGCTGGGCGTGGTGCAGAATTGCGCCGAAACCCACGCCGTCATTCTCGCAAAAAACTGCCGTACCGAAGAAATGGAGTTGACTCAAAAGTGGCATTTGACGGAAGATGGTCTTTTGGTTTCAGAATTGGAATTTATCGTTCCGCCCGCATGTGACGGATTGGCTTTTCTGGGCGTTGAATTGGAGTTTCCCGGCGAAAAACCCGCCTTTGAACTTGAAAGTGACGGATACGCCGTCACTTTTTCTGACGGATTTGACGGAAAAATCATCACCGTCTCTTTTGCAGAAACGCCCGTCAAAGCCGGAATTTACAGAATGAATCTTGTTTTTAAAATCAATTCTTAAATAAAGGGAATCAAATCATGAAGAAATTTTTTGCTGTTTTTGCCGCCGTGTTTGCAGGATTGCTTTTATGCGGCTGTGCCGCTTCTCCTGAGCCGATCCTTATGACAGAAGTTTTCCAGCTGAAAAAAGATCAGAAGATCCGGACTGCGTACAACATCTGGTACACCGACCCTGCCAATGTGGATTGCCGCAACGTTCAGCAGGGCAGTTTTATTCCGCTGGGAACAGAGATCACCCCTGTTTCAGCCGATAACACCACGCGCAAAATAACTTTCAAGGCACAGGGCAAAACCTTTACCATCCATTTCAAAAGCGGAATCCGCCTCTCGACCATGCGCGATTATATTGCGTACACTTTCACCACGCAAACGCCGGAAGAAATTTTTAAAGATATCCCTGAAAATGTCCGCCGCCGCATTGAACGCGGAGAAGTCGTCCCCGGCATGACCCGTCCGCAGGTGCTGCTTGCCTACGGTCCGCCGCCGGCGGCGCGCACCCCCGACACCCGCAACGAAACCTGGATTTACTGGGTGAGCGACACACAGACCATCCGTCTGGTATTCCGGGGCGACACCGTCCGTCAGATTCTTGATTTTGCGGACTGAGGTGGTAAATATGTTGTTTGCAGGAAAAATTCTTGCTCAGATTTTAAACGGCTGCTGGAAAGACGGCAGAGAAACTTCTGTTGACGGCGTTTACACCGATACCCGCCGTTCCGGAACAGGCAAACTCTTTGTCGCTCTTGCCGGAGAAAAATTTGATGCCCACAACTTTCTGGATAAAGCCGTCCAATCCGGCGCTGCCGCGCTCTGTGTCCGCTGCGGTGCCGCCGTTCCTGAAAATATCCCCGTCATTGAAGTTGAGGATACCCTCAAAGCCTATCAGGCTCTGGGCGCGTATCAAAAAAGTACCATTCTGAATTTGAAGACCTTTGCAGTTACAGGAAGTGTCGGCAAAACCAGCGTCAAAGAAATGCTGCGGGCAATTACAGGAAGTGTCTCTTCTCCTGAAAACGTGCTGGCGACCGAGGGCAACACCAACAATCATGTGGGTGTGCCGCAGAATCTTCTGAAACTTGAAGAACATCACAAATTTGCCGTGATTGAAATGGGTATGAGTCATGCGGGGGAAATTCTGCCGCTGACCCTTGCGGCAAAGCCGGATATTGCCATCGTCAACTCCATTGCGCCCTGCCACATTGAACACCTGGGTTCGTTGGAGGGTATCGCCATTGAAAAAGGAACGATTTTCTGCGGACTTCCGTCAGACGGTATTGCCGTTATTCCTGCGGGACTTGCGCAGACAGCTCTGCTTGAAAAAGCCGCAGAAGGACGTAAAATTCTCTATTTCGGAACAACAGAAAACTGCGACGTCCGCGCGGATTACTGCGGCGGCAGGCTTGAGGGAAGTTCTTTTAAATTAACATTCAAGGGAATCGGCACCTTTGAAATCAGCTGGTCCTTATCCGGCAGACATCAGGCGGTCAACGCTTCTGCCGCCGCCGCTGCCGCTTGGGGAATGGGGATTGCTCCTGAACAAATCTGTGCGGCACTGCCTCTGACGGTTCTCCCCGGAATGCGGTCAAAGATCACCCGTTTAAATGACGTTACTTATATCAACGATGCCTACAACGCCAATCCGGCAAGCATGGCGGCGGCTCTGGATTATCTTGAAGAATCCGCCGGAAAAAGTCCGCTGCTCCTCCTGCTGTTGGGCGCAATGCTTGAACTGGGTGAAAAATCTTCTTCCGCACATGAAGAACTGTTGAAAACAGCCTGTGCGCGTTTCCCGCAGGCGCAGATTTTCACATTCGGCAAACCTTTTGCAGATGCCGCAGAAAAATACGGTGTCCGCTTTTTTGAACATCCCGCAGATGCCGCTGAAGAGGTTTTATCCGCCGTTGGAGCAGGAAGTATCGTCTTTGCCAAAGGCTCGCGGGGAATCGGTGTTGAAAACGCTCTGCCTGCGGAGGCAAGATAATTTTTAAGGGGAAAATTCCTGTGGTATCGTGCAGTTCGATTTTAAAAGAAATCCTCATTGAAACGCGGGGCAGGGATGTTCCCTTTATTTTTGATGTGGTGACGGACTCCCGCAAATTGAGTGCCGGCTGTATTTTTGTCGCCGTTCCCGGCAGCCGTTTTGACGGACATGATTTTATTATTGAAGCAGAAAAAACAGCATCTGTCATCGTCCACAGCCGTCCGCTTCAATCATATCGTCAGAACATAACCTATTATCTTGTCAGTGATGCTTCCGCAGCGGCGGCTCTGCTTTTCAGAGAAAAGTACGGCAGACCCGATACGGCACTTGATCTTTTCGGAGTGACGGGAACCAACGGCAAAACCACGACCGCGTTTATTCTGAAACACCTGCTGGAAAATTGCGGACTGCTCTCAACTGTCGCTTTCTGTGACGGAAAAGAGGAAATCCCCGCCACGCATACCACCCCCGACCCCGAAACGCTTTTTTGTATGCTCAAACGGATGAGGGATAATCATCTTTCGGCGGCGGCTCTGGAGTTGTCCAGTCATGCCCTGCACCAGAACCGCGCCCGGGGAACACGTTTCCGCGCCGCCATCTTCACGAATCTCACCGGAGATCATCTGGATTATCATCATGATATGGAAAGTTACTATCAGGCAAAAAAGAGTTTCTTCACGCAGCTTCTTGCGCCGGATGGTATCGCTGTCATCAATACCGATGACCCCGCAGGCAGACGTCTGGCTGAGGAACTTGAGGGGGTTCGCCGTGTTGTCACATTCGGAACTTCTGATGCAAACTGGCTGATTAAAAAACTGCACACCACCCGTTCCGGCATGACTTTTGAACTGGTTTCAGAAAAAACCGTTCATTCTGTTGAAACCAATCTTGCCGGGGCATACAATGCATTCAATCTTGCCGGAGCCATTCTTGCTGTTCTTGATTACGGCATAAGTTTTGACAGAATTGCCTGTAAACTTCATCAGAAAATCACCGTTCCCGGCAGACTGCAATTTCTTGATGCGCCCACGGGAGCGGCCTTTGCCGTTGATTTTGCCCACACCGACGATGCGTTGACCAACGTGCTTTCAACGCTCCGTCCCCTGACTGAAAACAGACTTTTCTGTGTATTCGGTGCAGGCGGCAACCGGGATAAAACCAAACGTCCCCGCATGGGAAAAGCGGCGGCGGAAAATGCAGATTATCTGATTGTCACAAGCGACAATCCGAGGACGGAGGAGAGATCG